>NZ_CP083553.1:3840000-3946289 GCF_025144465.1 Leisingera sp. S132 | reverse complement strand
GCTGCGCCTCACGCATCCCCAAAAAGCAGCGGCCCCTTTGCCGGGCCAATTCTATTCTATCCCCCAACCACCCGGGGGGCATTCACGCACAGGGTCACCGTGTGCGGACCAGCAGTGGCCGCATTACCCGAAGGCTCGACGTTCGCTTGAAACAGCAGAAGAAACCGCAGAATGCGGCAGAATCGCCGTTACGAACAGTATCGCACACAATTGAGACAAGGCTGCTGACCATAACCGATACAGCAGTGGATCACGGCAAAACTGCGTATCAAGTACGCATCATGCCGAGCAACCTGGCAATCTTGATGCCCGTCAAGATTGCCGCGAGCAGCCTGTCCCCCCAGCGAGTGAATCGCTGATACAGTGGTAGCAATTTGAGGGGGGCAGCGGCAACGAAACTATGATGTTGACTCTGTCTTTGGCGGCAAAGAATCTCCTGCGCCCAGCGAGTCCCGGCAAGGGTTTTCCCAAAAAACAAGGCGCTGCAATCTGCAGCGCCCTGACAACTTTTCAAAGGCCCGTGAGCCTGCTCAGCGGAGCGAATCTCAGGCCAGTGCCTTCACGCGTGCGGACAGGCGCGAGATTTTCCGGGAAGCGGTGTTTTTGTGATACACACCTTTGGTGACGCCGCGCATCAGCTCGGGCTGAGCCGCACGCAGAGCTGCGGTTGCTGCTTCCTTGTCGCCGGACGCGATGGCTTCTTCAACTTTACGCAGGAAGGTGCGGATGCGCGAACGACGGGCTTTGTTAACGGCAAAGCGCTTTTCGTTCTGACGTGCGCGCTTCTTGGCCTGGGGCGAATTTGCCATGGTGTCTGACCTTATCTTCGGGTTCTGTTTCTATCGGACGCAATGCCAGCCAGCCCCGGATCAGTCACCGGTGTGATTCTAGCCTGAGCGGGCTGCACGCGCATGTATTGAGGGCGGCGTTTACCCAACTCTGCACGGAAATGCAAGGGCGCCGGCCCGGAATGCAAAACGGCGGGCCGAACCGCCCGCCGTTCCGGTGTCTGATGCGCCGCTTACTTGTCGCGGAACTGCGCTTCGCGCTTTTCCAGAAAGGCGGCCATGCCCTCTTTCTGATCTTCGGTTGCAAACATCGAATGGAACACGCGGCGTTCGAACAGAATGCCTTCGCTCAGCGGCAGTTCATAGGAGCGGTTCACCGCTTCCTTGACCGCCATCGCAGTCAGTTGCGATTTCTCAGCAATCTTCTGCGCTGCTGCGGAAGCCTCCTCAATCAGCTTCTTCGCGGGCACGACGCGCGACACCAGGCCTGCGCGCTCAGCCTCTTCGGCGTTCATAAAGCGGCCGGTCAGGTTCATGTCCATCGACTTGGACTTGCCGACAAACCGGGTCAGACGCTGGGTGCCGCCGATACCGGCCACAACACCCAGATTGATTTCCGGCTGGCCGAACTTGGCAGTTTCCGCCGCGATGATGAAATCGCACAGCATCGCCAGCTCGCAGCCGCCACCCAGCGCATAGCCGGCCACCGCGGCGATGATGGGCTTGCGGATTGCCGAGATCCGGTCGTTGGCATCGGCAAACAGATTGGTGGCAAACACCTCGGTAAAGCTCAATTCCGACATCTCCTTGATGTCGGCACCGGCGGCAAATGCCTTCTCCGAGCCGGTCAGCACGATACAGCGCACCTTGTCGCTGGCATCGGCCTCTTCCAGAGCATCGCAAAGCTCGCCAATGAGCTCCTTGTTGAGCGCGTTCATCGCCTCCGGGCGGTTCAGCTTGATAAGGCAAACGTGGTCCTGCACATCGACGGTGATCGTCTCGTAGGCCATGATTTCTCTTTCGGTTGTTCCGTTCTGTCCTGAGTCCTTACCAAAAGGGTCCCTCTGATCAAGCTATCTTTGGCACTTTACACAGTAGAAGGTGGAGCGCCCCGACTGGGTGATTCTGGCAATTGACCCGGCGCAACCCTCGCGCCGGCAGGGCTCTCCCTCGCGGCCGTAGGCATCGAAACTATGCTGAAAATACCCAAGTTCTCCAGAAGCTTGCCTGAAATCCTTGAGCGATGACCCGCCCGCGCGAATGGCATCCTGCAGCACTTCGCGGATGATCGGCACCAGCGCTGCCACCCGATGCGCGGCAATCTGCCCGGCCTTGCGGCGTGGCGAAATTCCCGCGCGGAACAGCGCTTCGCAGACGTAGATGTTACCAAGGCCCGCGATGATTCCCTGATCCAGTAATGCGGATTTGACCGGCGTGTTGCGCCCTTTGAAGGCGGCAACCAGGTGATCTTCGTGGAAATCATTGCCCAAGGGCTCCGGCCCCAGCACCGACAGCAGCTTGTGGCTTCCGGCGGTTGCGGTTTCCAGCAGATCCATCGCCCCGAACCGGCGCGGATCGTTGAAGGTGATACGGGCGCCGTTGTCCATGTCCAGAACCACATGGTCATGCTTCTCCGCCTGCGGATGCTCATGTGCAAACTGCCCGAGCGGATCGCCGGAAACCGTCATCCGCCCGGACATGCCGAGGTGAATGAGCAGCGTCTCATCGGTATCCAGATCTGCCAGGATGTATTTCGACCGCCGCCGCATAGCATTCACCCGCGCACCAGTCAGCCGCTCAGCCATCCTTTCCGGAAACGGCCAGCGCAGATCCGGGCGGTTCACCTGCGCCTTCACGATCACTGCGCCCTCCATCGCAGGCGCCAAACCGCGTTTCACCGTCTCGACCTCGGGCAATTCTGGCATTACACCCCTCCTGAACCAACGGGCCGCATTGTGCCTGCCCCACAGCGCCTTATAACAAGGGCGAAACTCAGCAAACGGCAAGCCTGATGAGCAACACGAGCGACAACACCACCCATTTTGGGTTTGAAACCGTCCGCGAGGAGGAGAAGGCAGGCCGCGTGCAGGGTGTCTTCAATTCGGTCGCCTCGAAATACGACATCATGAACGACGTGATGAGCGTCGGCATTCACCGGGTCTGGAAGGACGCGATGATGGACTGGCTCGCGCCGCGTCCCGGCCAGCGGCTCTTGGATGTGGCCGGCGGAACGGGCGACATCTCCTTCCGCTTCCTGAAGCGTGCGGGCCATGGCCACTCCACCGTGCTGGACCTTACCCGCCCGATGCTGGAAGAGGGCCGCAAGCGCGCCGAAGCTGAGCAGATGGCCGACAGCCTCGATTGGGTTACCGGCGACGCGATGAAGCTGCCGTTCAAGGATAATACCTTCGACGTCTACACCATCTCCTTCGGCATCCGGAACGTGACCCGCCCGCAGGAGGCTTTGAATGAGGCCTACCGGGTGCTGCGCCCCGGCGGGCGGCTGATGGTGCTGGAGTTCTCGCAGCTGCCCAATGACGGGCTGCAGAAGCTTTATGACCTCTATTCCTTCAACGTGATCCCGCGGATGGGGCAGATGATTGCAGGGGATTACGACAGCTACCAGTATCTGGTGGAATCGATCCGCAACTTCCCGGATCAGGAAACCTTCCTTGGCATGGTGAAGCAGGCGGGGTTCGAAAACGCCAAGTACCGCAACCTGTCGATGGGCATCGCCTGCCTGCATTCCGGCTGGAAGATCTGACCCATGCGCGGCCCTCATAATATCCTGCGCCTGATCCGCACAGGCGCCACCTTCGAGCGCACAGGCGCCATGCATTCCGTGCTGGAGGCGTTTGAAGCGCCAAAACCCTTGCGCATGCTGGCGCGCACCCTGGGCTGGCCGTTCAAATGGCTGGGCTACAAAGGGGATCCGGCAATGCCGCCCGAAACCCGCGCCTTGAACGCTCTGGGGCCTGCCTACATCAAGTTTGGGCAGGTACTCTCGACCCGGCCGGACGTGGTGGGCAAGGATCTGGCCAACCAGTTGCGAGTGCTGCAGGACAAACTGCCCCCGTTTTCCCGCGCCGAGGCGCTGGCCGAGGTGGAAAAGGAACTGGGCCGCCCTGCCTCGGAAATCTTCTCCGATTTCAGCGATCCGGTGGCGGCGGCCTCCATTGCCCAAGTGCACCGCGCCACTTTGGCCGAAACCGGCGAGGAAGTTGCCGTCAAGGTTCTGCGCCCCGGCATCGAGCGCGCCTTCAACAAGGATGTGGACGCCTTCTATTTCGCGGCCCGCATCGTCGACCTGTTCGCGCCCGGCGCCCGCCGCCTGAAGCCGATGGACGTGATCGAGCATTTCGACGGCGTTGTGCAGGGCGAGCTGGACTTGCGGCTGGAAAGCGCCGCCGCGTCGGAATTCGCCGCCAACACCCTCAATGACGAAGGCTTCCAGCTGCCAGAAATCCGCTGGGCCTATTCTGCCCGCCGGGTGATGACAATGGGCTGGGCAGACGGCAACCCGCTGGGCGACAATGATGCCCTGGATGCAGCCGGCCACGATCGCAAACTGCTTGCCAACCGGGTTTTGTCACTATTCCTGCGCCACGCTCTGCGCGACGGCTTCTTCCACGCTGACATGCACCAGGGCAACCTCAAGGTGGCAAGCAACGGTGATATTATCGCCTATGATTTCGGGATCATGGGCCACATCGACGAGTACACCCGCAGGGTCTACGCCGAAATCCTTTATGGCTTCATCAAACGCGACTACAAACGCGTGGCCGAGGTCCATTTCGAGGCCGGTTATGTGCCTGCCAACCGTGATGTCGATGAATTCGCCCGTGCCCTGCGCGCTGTGGGCGAACCGATCTTCGGCATGGACGCCTCGCAGATCTCGATGGGCCGGCTGCTGAACTACCTGTTCGAAGTGACAGAGCGTTTCGGGATGGAAACCCGGACCGAGCTGATCCTGTTGCAGCGCACCATGGTGGTAGTTGAAGGCGTCGCCCGCTCACTCGACCCGCATATCAACATCTGGGAAGCCGCGCGCCCGGTGGTTGAGGACTACATCAAGAAATCCATCGGCCCCCGCGCAGTTGTCACCGACCTGCTGGACACAGCCAAGGTCATGGCCCGCTTTGGCCCCCGCCTGCCTGCTCTGGTGGAACAGGCGCTGATCGCGCAGGCCGCGCAGAATGGCGCACGGCCACGCAGCACACGAAGCTGGATCGCGCCCGCGGTGCTGGGCGCAGCCGGTGCGACTGGCGTCTGCGCGGTGATTGCCTTGCTGGTCTGAACAAGAAAATACAAGAACAATCGCCGCACCTTCCCAGGCCAGCCCGGATTTCCAGCCGGAGGCCTATCGGATGCTCCGGCAATCAGACCAGCAATTGCCCCCTCGAGACTCGCCTATTGGACGAAGTGCAAGCACTCTTGACACGTTGACCAACAGGTTAAACAACCCCATTATGGCAGCGGGAGCCTTGACCAGATTTCCCGCTTAAGTACCTGATGCAGCAGGAGCACTGTTAAGCCTGCCAATTCATACTTGCAGTATGGCCGTGACGGAATGTCTTGTTCCTACTTCAAGCTGCAGCAACAACGGAACCAGTTGATGAACAACCCGCGTAAAGTTCTGCTCGTCGAAAATGACGAATTCACACGCTACATGATGCGCGAGATCATCACTGCTCTTGGGGTCGAAGTCGGTATCGCAGAGAATGGTCAAACCTGCATCGACATACTCAGCAGCGCCCCAAGCGAGTACGGCCTGATTCTGATGGATCTTCACATGCCGCTGCTTTCGGGGGTCGACGCGACCAAGAAGATTCGGGAAGCGCCGATGAGTCCCCCCAACAATGTTCCGATCGTCGCCGTGACTGCAGATGTCGCCTATCACGACGAGGCAGTTGTAAAAAAGCTGGGCATGGACGGTTTTACGCCCAAACCTGTTTCTCCGGGCCGGATTCTGAAAATCATCGACAAATTCTGCGCAGCGGCATAGATCCCGCGCTTCACATCCCGGACAGCTTCGGGAGTGGGTAAATCCTTTTTGACATTCATGCGAAACGGCCGACGACAAATGGAAGATATGGATCAGAAGATGAGTGCTGGTACCAGCTCTGCCTCACCGGAAGGAGAAAAGTTGCAAGCCTCCGAAGAGGAAAACGGCCTCCATGTGGTCGGTATCGCCGCTTCTGCCGGCGGGCTGGAGGCGCTGTCTTCCCTGGTGCAGAACCTTCCGCCTGCAGCCAACGCCATTTATGTCATTGCGCAGCACATGTCGCCCACTCACAAAAGCGTGCTGTCCTCTCTGATCGCACGCGAAACAAAGCTGCCGGTCATGGAGCTGGGGCGCGAGACCAAGCCGGAAGCCGGCACAATCTACATCACACCGCCGGACACCGACGTTGTGCTGGACCATGGTGTCTTGCGGCTGCGCAATCCTGCTGGCCACCCCGCGTCTCCAAAGCCCTCTGCCGACCGCCTGTTCAAGAGCATTGCCGAAGAATGCGCGGAGCGCTGCGTTGGTATCGTGCTGTCCGGGACGGGCAGCGATGGCAGCTATGGCGTCCAGGCCATCCGTGAAAGCGGCGGCATTACCATTGCCCAGGATCCGGCTTCGGCGAAATATGACGGCATGCCAGTTTCTGCCATTGAAACCGGCTGCATCGACCTGAAATTGACACCGGATCAGATCGGCCTGCATTTCGAGAAGATTCTGACCAGGCCGCGCAATCTGGCGCTGCTGCAGCCCGACGCGGATGAACCCAGCAAGCTGAGCGACCTGTTTGCCATCCTGATGGCCCGGACCCAGGTGGATTTTGCCAACTACAAGGAAAACACCATAAACCGGCGGGTGGCCCGGCGCATGGCGGCACTGGGTATTGAGGACTATGAAGCCTATGTGGACTTCTGCAGGTCGAATCTCGAGGAAGTCGACGCGCTGCACCGGGACCTGCTGATCTCGGTCACCCGGTTCTTCCGCGACGGTGAACAGTTCCGCAAGCTGAATGACCAAATGGAAAAGCAGCTGGCAAGCCGCGGCCCCGGTCCGATCCGGGTTTGGGTGGCCGGCTGCGCCACTGGTGAGGAAGCCTATTCAATTGCGATAATGATCGCAGAGCTGCTTGGCGGCCTCCACGCGCTGACCAAGAGCAACGTGCAGATCTTTGCGACTGACATCGACCAGAATGCCATCGAGATCGCGCGCAAAGGTATTTACCCGGCATCGGCAGTACAGGACATTCCTTCCTCCTACCTGAAGGAATACTTCATCCTTGGAGAAGGCGACATCTCTGTCCGCCAAGAGCTGCGGAATGTGACGCTGTTCTCGCGTCACAATGTTTTCCAGGATCCGCCCTTTATCAATATCGATCTGATCACCATCCGCAACGTTCTGATCTATTTCAATCTTGCGCTGCAGGAACGCGTGCTCTCCCGGCTGCACTACTCGCTTTCCGCAAGCGGGCTGCTGTTTTTGGGAACGTCGGAAACAGTCGGTGAAATGGGCATCTACTTTGAAGCCCGGCAGGGTGCTGACAAGATTTTCGGAAAGCGCCGCGGCATTTCCAGAGAGCTCACAATTTCCCCGAGTTCAACCGGCGGCGCTTACATTCGGTCAATGGAGCTTCGCAAGGCTGCAACAAAGTCCTTAGCAGAGCAGTCGGATCAAGCCAGTTTGTCTTTGGCCCGTGCCGTTGCGCCCAACGGGCTTATCTGCACCCGCAACGGCGACATCATCGAAGTCCTGGGGGATATCAGCATCTACAGCGAGATCCGGGCCGGCATGTCGACGTCACTGAACGTTAAAATGCTGATCGATCCGCTGCGCAGCGAGGCGTCAAGCCTCATCGCGGTTGCAATCCGGAAAGAACAGCGCCGGGATGGCCGATGGCACAGTCTCAACTTGCCGAATGGTAACCGTGTTCAGCTGCAGGCTTTTCCGTTCTTCAGTCACAAAGGCGGGGAGTTGCACTGCCTGCTGGCGATCAACACCAAGTTCGAGGAAGAGAAAGAGCTCAACTTCGAGGACATCTCGGACCGCGATCAGCGCGAATATGTTGAACGCATGGAGCTGGAAGTCCGTTCCACTCAGGAAGCTCTGCAGCAAACCATTGAGGAACTCCAGACCGCCAACGAGGAACTGCAGTCCACAAATGAGGAGCTGCAATCAAACAACGAAGAGTTCCAAGCCACCAATGAAGAGCTTGAAACGTCCCACGAAGAGCTGCAGTCCACAAATGAAGAGCTGCTGACCGTCAACGAGGAATTGCAGATCAGCTCGGCGGAGCGCCAGGCGCTGGCCTCGGAACTGGAGGCGATGCTGGTGTCTTCACCCTATGCGGTTGCTCTGGCGGATCAGGCGCTGATCATCCGGCGGCTGTCGCGCGTGGCACAGGACGTGCTTGGAATTGGCGAGCTTCCGCCAACCGGGCTGCACCTCAGCCAATGCCACCTGCCTTCCGGTTTCCCGGCTTTGGCGCCCATTGCAAACTCTGTGCTGCGGCTGCAGGAAACCCGGCGCATTCCGGTTTTCTCTGGCAGCGAATACTACACTCTGATCCTGGCCCCAGTGCTTGATCAGCACCAGAAGCTGATCGGTATCTCGATCACTGTGTCCCGTTTCGACAACGAGCCCTTCAACCATGTCCTGAAGCTGGTCAGCAAGGTCACCAGCGTCGGTTTCTGGACGCAGAACCTGCAGACCAAGGAGACGTACCTCTCTCCGGAATCCCACTCCATTCTGGGAATTGATGACTCCGAAGCCGGCCTCGATCTTGAGGGGCTGCTGGCCCGGGTCCATCCGGAGGACCAGCCCTGCCTGCAAACGCGGCTGGACAAGCTGATGAAGGAAGGCGGGTCTTTTGAATATGAAGCCCGTTTCTTCGATGATGCGGGCAACACGCTTGGGATAGCCGGGAGCATGATGGTCTTTCAGGATTCCCACGGCGAAAACTTCCAGCTGATTGGCGTGTGCTGGGACAAAGCGAAATTCGAGGAACGCAATCTGATTCTGGGGTCCAGCGCAGCGGTGCTGAACCAATTTTCAGTCGGCACCTTTTCCTTTGACGTCAGGAACAATGTGCCGCTCTGGAATGCGCCGATGTACGACCTGCTGGGATGTGATCAGGCCAGGGATTTGCCCTCCGTGGAAACGCTGCTGGAGCGCCTCCACCCGGAGGATCGGGACTTTGTGAACGACGGGCTGCAGGACGCGCTGACTGCAGGGCAGCCCTTCCTCTATCCGGTCAGGCTGAAGTCCGCAGATGGCAGCTACCAGAATGGCGAGCTGTTTGCCCAAGCCCGTCAGGACGGGGCCGGCCGTACGACCCATGTCTTTGGCGGTATGAAGCTTTACCGGAGCGGACCCGAGTGACCCAGGCGAGCTTGAAAAATAAGCGTCCGGAACGCACCTGCCCCAGGTTCTGGCCTCCGCAGCCGTGCCTTCACGCACATTTTCGCGAAGCTTTCGACGACCGGCTTTGATGCAGTTGCCGGCGGGAAATGACGCCCTTGAGGCTGAACTTTTGGGGAGAGCCTATTTGGCCTCCCCTTACGCATCATTCATTCTCGACTGGAACGGCCGTATTCTTGTCTGCAACCGGCGGGCAGAGCGCAGCTTTGCCCCCGCCACCCAGCCTGGATGCGGCACGCTGAACGGAACCTGTATCAGCAAGCTGACGACGCTCGAAACAGAACGCGTCGTCGAGCGGCTCCGGGATGGAACGGCCAAGGGTGCCATGACCCTGCCAATGACCGCCGGCATCCGCACGGCGGCATCTCCGGATACGGAGTTCCGCGTTTCTTTGCTGCGCTCCAATGCACAGGGAGAACGGCTGATCCTGCTGACCCACGACCAGCTCAGGGTGGCCGCGGATTCTCTCCGGCAGATGAATGAATTGCGCAGCAAGCTGAACAGCGAGCTGCACGGCGCCAAGAACGCCAACCTGAAGCTGCAGGAAACCCTGCTGTCGATGGAGGCCTTCGCCCACGCAGCATCCCATGACCTTCGCACACCGATCAGCACCCTTAGCGGCTCCTTGCACTATTTCTGGGAGCATTACGCCGGCGACCTGCCCGAAACAGCGCGGGACTTCCTGCAGCACATGACCCGGGCCACCCGGCAAATGGATCGGCTGACGACCGAGCTGCTGGACCATTCCGTGTCGACGTCAGCCAGAATAAACGTCCAGGAAATCGCTGCACGGGACGCGGTGTCTGAGGCATGCACAAGCCTGTCTCAGGAGCTGCAAGCCTGCGGCGGGAAAATCCGTGTCAACGGTGACGGCTTCCGGATGCATGCAGATCCGACATTGCTGCACCTGGTACTCACCAACCTGTTGTCGAACGCGATAAAGTACCGGCATCCCGACCGGTCTTTGCAGATCACCATTGATCTCAGCGGCGCCGGGCGGGACCGGTGGAACCTGTCGGTTGCGGACAATGGAACCGGCTTTGATCCGGAAGACCGGCACATGATCCTTCAGCCCTTTCGCCGGGCGCACCGCGAAATCGAAGGCAGCGGCATTGGGTTGTCGACTTGCGCTGAGATCTGCCGCCGCCACAACTGGTTGCTCACTGCGGATGCTGAACCCGGCAAAGGCGCTGTCTTCACCATTTCTTTCGGCTAGGGTCAGCAGGCCTCTGCGGTGACCATCTGACCGGCGACATAGTCGATCATGCTGACAAGATCAGGCAAGTTGACCGGCTTGTGCAGCACCCAGCGGATATTGCGGCTCAGCCCAAACAATTCGCCGCCGGTGAACAGGCGGCTGCCGGTTATGTAGACGACCGGCATGTCCGGGCGCATGAGGGCGGCATAGTCAGCCACCGGCAGCGACATATCTTCCCCGATCTTCAGATCCAGGATCAAGATGCCTGTCTCGATGTCTGAAAGCGCAGCAATCGCTTCGGCGCAGCTGGCAACGGATTTGACGTCGTATCCGGCATTCTGCAGGGCCATTGTAAAGGTGAAACGGACACCTGCGTCATCTTCCAGTAGCAGCACCTTTGTTGGCATTACGCCCCCTTACCAGTCTGCGGCCGGCGCTGACTGCGCAGCCGCATCACCTTTGGCTGGCTTTTCAAAGCTCTACGGAGCTCATTCCAGCGCGCTCATAGCAAGAAAGGTGTAACTTAAAGCGATTCTCACCATACAATTAATACTACTTTAGATTGTATTTATTGTATACCAAAGAACCGTAACCTGCCCATAAAAGCCGCTTCGGCTGGCGGGTCAGGGCAGGCACGGGGCCGTATGCCGGCCCCGATGCCGTGTTGTGTCAAAGGCGCTCAATCGCCAGGGCAATGCCCTGACCGCCGCCGATGCACATGGTGATCAGCCCTTTGGAACCACCGGTACGCTCCAATTCATACATTGTTTTCAGGGTGATAATGGCACCTGTCGCACCAACCGGATGGCCCAGCGCGATGGCGCCGCCGTTGGGGTTCACCTTGGCCGGATCCAGCCCCAATTCCTTGTTCACGGCCAAGGCTTGGGAGGCGAAGGCTTCGTTCGACTCGATGACGTCGAAATCAGCGGCGGACAGACCAGTTTTCTCCAAAAGGTTGCGCACTGCGGGCACTGGACCGATACCCATCACTTCAGGACGCACTCCCGCATGGGCATAGCCCAGAATGCGGGCCTTCGGTTTCAGCCCGGCCCGTTCAGCCGCAGCCGCCGTGGACAGCACCATAGCTGCAGCGCCGTCGTTGATTCCGCTGGCATTTCCGGCAGTTACGCGACCGTCCTTCTGGAACACCGCCCGCAGTCCAGCCAGCGCCTCGGGCGTGGTGGCCTTCGGGTGCTCGTCCACTTCGAAAGGCACCATGTCACGCTTCACCTTCACCTCGACCGGTGCGATCTGGGACTTGAAATGTCCGGCTTCGATGGCCGCGGCGGCACGGCTCTGGCTGGTGAGCGCAAATGCGTCCATCTGCTCGCGGGTGATGGCGTGCTCATCGGCGACATTCTCTGCCGTCACCCCCATATGGCCGGTGCCGAACGGGCAGTTCAGCGCGCCCAGCATCATGTCGAGCGACTTCACATCCCCCATCTTGGCACCCCAGCGGCTTTGCTGGAGGATATAGGGGCTGCGCGACATGTTCTCGGCGCCGCCAGCCAGGGCGAACTCTGCGTCCCCCAAGGCAAGCGATTGATAAGCGGATACAATTGCCTGCACGCCGGAACCGCAGAGGCGGTTCACGTTCATTGCCGGCACCACGTCCGGCACCCCCGCCTGCATCGCCGCGACCCGGCTCAGGTACATGTCGCGGGGTTCGGTGTTGATGATGTGGCCGAACACCACATGGCCGATCTGCGCGCCCTCCACCCCGGAACGCTCCAGCGCCGCTTTGGACACGGTGGCAGCCAGGTCGATCGGCGCGGTGTTTGCCAGCGCGCCGCCAAAGGTGCCGATGGCGGTGCGGGCGCCATCCAGGATCACGATATCTGTCATTGGTCTTACTCCTCAACTCCTGCGTTACCGCCAGTATGCGCCCGCAGCATGGGCCTGTCTGCCGGGACGTGCCGTCATGGAAACGCGGCGTCACCCCCTGTGCACCCCTTGTACACCCCCTGTGCACCGCCGCGGCGCAGCATCCGCGATTTGCCGGATCAATTGACAAATGCCGCCCGTCAGAGCAGAGAATCCGTCATGACGGAAAACACAGACGATATCCTGACCCTGCTGCCCGCCCGCCTGAAAGAGGCGCGCCGCGCGCAAGGCCTGAGCCTGGAAGCGGTCGCCAACCTGTCGGGCGTCAGCCGCTCGATGGTGAGCCAGATTGAGCGCGGCGAAAGCTCCCCCACCATTGCGACGCTGTGGAACCTCACGCGCGCGCTGCAGGTGGATTTTGCAGGCCTCTTGGAAGCGGGCGACATGCAGGACCGGATTGAGGTGCTGCGCGCGAGCGATGTGCCCAAGATCGAGAACATGGGCCAGGGCTGCCGCATCCGCATCCTGTCGCCGCCGGAAGAGGCCGGGGGGCACGAGGTCTATGACATCCGCTTTGATCAAGGCGGCGCGCTGGTCAGCCAGCCCCACACCCGCGGCGCACTGGAGCAACTGACGGTGCTGGAGGGCGAAATCACGGTCAGCTCAGGCAATGCCAGGGACCAGCTGCAGGCCGGCGACACCGCCCGCTATGCCGCCGATGTGGCCCATTCGATCACCGCGCCCGAGGGGCCTGCGCGGGTGTTTCTGATTGTGAAGAATGCTTGATTTTGAGCAAAAAAAGGCGCTTTGAAAAGGAACCATCAAACAGTGTTTAAGAAGTTTCGAAGCTCGCTCAGCAGGCGTCTTCAGTTTTTCGCGGCAACGGTTCGATTGTTCCTAATTGTGTTCCTTGGGATGGCTGTCTTCGTGTCGCTATCCGCATTGGTGATTATTGCAATAAATGAATTTGGGTCTTGAAAAAGTTGGTAAGGACCCTGCCCGACCTGGAGGGTGCCGACAACGGAAATAGCTGCCCTGGGGGCTTGCGCTGTTGCTCCTGTAGGAAGAATGGGTAGTTCAAACCCGTTCCATCGGCGGCGGCAGTACCCGCTGGCAGTTCTCGGCAAGAATACCCCACCTTGGGCCTTTTATGCACATTCCCCTTGAACGACTCGGGGGGACAGACCATATGTGGTCCGCTAACGTTATTCTTGTCGATCCACTGTCTCCCGCTCTGCGGCGTTATCAGTCTCTCGATCCAGACCGACTACGCCAGGCTGCCGCAGTTCCGCGGGCAGCAAAATTAGGAGACTACGGATATGGCCACCGGCACCGTAAAATGGTTCAACACCACCAAAGGCTTCGGCTTCATCGCACCCGACGGCGGCAGCAAAGATGTGTTCGTGCACATCTCCGCTGTTGAGCGTTCCGGCCTGACCGGCCTGGCGGACAACCAGAAAGTCACCTTCGACATCGAGCCCGGCCGTGACGGCCGCGAGTCGGCGGTGAACCTGGAACTGGTGTAAGCCAGACAGCTTTGCTGATTGGAAGCGCGGCTCCCCACGGGGGGCCGCGTTTTCTTTTGGGCAGTTTCTTTTGCAGGTCAGCCCTTGTTCTTCTCATCCCAGAGCTTTGGCTCCCACAGTTCCACCTTGTTGCCCTCCGGGTCCATGATCCAGGCAAAACGGCCGTTCTCATAGGTGTCCGGCCCTTTCAGGATGGAAATACCTGCGGCCTTGAGCTGCGCGATCATCCCGTCCATATCGTCGATCCGGTAGTTGATCATGAAACCGGCAGTGCTGGGGTCAAACCAGGTGCCGTCCGCATCGGCCGTGCCCCAGACGGTCAGGCCGCCATCCTCTGCGGTGTCGTCCTGCCAGTTCAGCACCGCACCGCCGAACTCCTGCAGATCCAGTCCCAGACGGTCGCTGTACCACTCTGCCAGCGCCTTGGCGTCGCTGCGCGCCTTGATGAAAACCCCGCCTATTCCCGTGACTCTGGCCATGCCGTGCCCTCCCTGTTGCCGGGACAAATAGTCCGGTTCGGCGGATTTTCACCCACACATTCCAGTTTCACGGATTTTTTTCCGCAATGCTGAAATCCTGTATTCCGGAAACGCATCCGCTATGATAGACACGCGACTCGAGACACCAAGGGAGTTTGCGCATGTCCACTGCTTTTCTGACCGACATCTCCAACACGCTGGCCCAGATCAAGGGTGAGGGGCTGTACAAGCGCGAGCGAATGATCACCTCCCCGCAGGGGGGCGAGATCACGGTTGGCGGACGCGAGGTGATCAACCTGTGCGCCAACAACTATCTGGGTCTGGCCGACCACCCCGCCCTGATCAAGGCCGCCAAGGATGCAATGGAGCCGAATGGGTTCGGCATGGCCTCTGTCCGGTTCATCTGCGGCACCCAGGATATCCACCGGGAGCTGGAGCAGAGGCTGGCGAAGTTCCTGGGCAAGGATGATTCGATCCTGTTCGCCGCCTGTTTCGACGCCAATGGCGGGCTGTTCGAACCGCTCTTGGGGCCGGAGGATGCGATCATCTCCGACAGCCTGAACCATGCCTCGATCATCGACGGCATCCGGTTGTGCAAGGCAAAGCGCTACCGCTACCTGAACAGCGATATGAACGACCTGGAGGCCTGGCTGAAGCAAGCCCGCGAGGACGGCGCACGCCATATCATGATCGCTACCGACGGCGTGTTCTCGATGGACGGTTATCTGGCGAAGCTGCCGGAGATCCGGGCGCTGGCGGACAAATACGATGCCATCGTGATGGTGGATGACTGCCATGCCACCGGCTTCATGGGCGCAACAGGCGCCGGCACGCCGGAGCATTTCGGGGTGGACGTGGATATCCTGACGGGAACCTTGGGCAAGGCACTTGGGGGGGCCATCGGCGGTTACATCGCCGGGCCGCAGCCGGTGATCGACCTGCTGCGGCAGCGGGCGCGGCCCTATCTGTTCTCCAATTCGCTGCCGCCATCGATTGTTGCTGCCGGGCTGGAGGCGATCCGGCTGGTGGAGGAAGGGGACGGGCTGCGGGCGCAGCTGTTCGAGAATGCGAAATACTGGCGCGCGGGGCTGGAGAAACTGGGCTTTGACCTGCTGCCGGGTGAGCATCCGATCATCCCGGTGATGCTGGGCGAAGCGCAGCTGGCGCAGGATATGGCGGCGCGTCTGTTCGACGAGGGCGTCTATGTCTCCGGCTTCTTCTTCCCTGTCGTGCCGCGCGGCCAGGCGCGGATCCGCACTCAGATGAATGCGGCGCTGACACGGGATGAGCTGGACCGGGCATTGGCCGCCTTTGGCAAGGTGGGCAAGGAATTGGGGATCCTGTCATGAGCCGTCCGAACACGATGAAGGCGCTGGAAAAGAGCCATCCGCAGGAGGGCCTGTGGATGGTGCAGGCGCCGGTGCCGGAGATCGGCCCCGACGAGGTGCTGATCAAGGTGAAGAAAACCGGCATCTGCGGCACCGACATCCACATCTGGAACTGGGATGAATGGGCCGCGCACACCGTGCCGGTGCCGATGATCACCGGCCATGAGTTCGCGGGCGAGATTGTCGAGATCGGCCGCAATGTCACCGATCTGACGGTGGGGCAGCGCTGCTCCGGCGAGGGGCATCTGATCAAGACCGACTCGCGCCAGAGCCGGGCCGGCAAGTTCCACCTGGACCCGGGCACCCGCGGCATCGGGGTGAACGAGCAGGGAGCTTTTGCCCAGTATCTGAAGCTGCCGGCCTTTAACGTGGTGCCGCTGCCGGATGACATTCCGGACGAGATCGGCGCGATCCTGGACCCCTTGGGCAATGCGGTGCACACGGCGCTGAGCTTTGATCTCTTGGGGGAGGATGTTCTGATCACCGGGGCAGGCCCCATTGGCATCATGGCCGCGGCGGTGGCGAAACATGCCGGGGCGCGGCATGTGGTGATCACCGACATTAACCCGGACCGTTTGAAGCTGGCTGCGCATGTGATGCCGGCGGTGCGCACGGTGGATGTGTCCAAGGAAGAGCTGCAGGACGTGATCCGGGAGCTGGGCATGAAGCAGGGCTTTGACGTCGGGCTGGAGATGTCCGGTTCGCAGGCCGCACTGGATCAGATGGTGGAGGCGCTGGTGATGGGCGGCAAGATTGCGCTCCTTGGCATTCCGCCGGGCAAGTCGCCGGTCGACTGGTCGCGGATCGTGTTCAAGGCGATCACCCTCAAAGGGGTCTACGGTCGCGAGATGTTCGAGACCTGGTACAAGATGATTGCCATGCTGCAGAACGGGCTGGATGTGAGCCGGGTCATCACCCACCGGTTCGGCGTCGATGATTTCGCCGAAGGCTTTGCGGCGATGAAATCAGGCTCCAGCGGCAAGGTGGTGCTGGACTGGACGTGACGGCCGGTTGAGGGGGGCTTTGCCCCCTCGCGCCTTTGGCGCTCTCCCCCAGAGTATTTCGAGAAAGATGAAATGCAGATCAGGGTCTCAGCGGCACCCTGCCCGCTTCTGTCAGCAGCCAGCAGTCGCGGCCTTCGAACACCGCAGCGGTGAGCGGGCGGCCATAGCCGGCGCCGCTGTCGAGGTTGACCCGGTTCACGTGATGCTCCGCCCGTTTCCCCGGAGTGTGCCCATGCACCACCAGCCAGGGGTGGGCGCGTTCGTCGTTCAGGAATTCCTGGCGGATCCAGATCAGGTCGTCCTCGCTCTGGCACTCCAGCGGCAGGCCGGGGCGGATGCCCGCGTGGACGAACAGCAGTTCGCCCTCCTGGTGGCAGGGTTTGAGGCCTGCCAGGAAGTCTAGATGCGCCTGCGGGACTGCAGCGCGGGCACGGGCGTGGGTCTGGTAGATGCGGTCGCTTTCTTCGACCTGGACGCCGTAGGACTGCAGGGTCTCAATGCCGCCGATGCGGTCGTGCAGCCAGTGGTAGCCGACGAGAAGCCGGGCGTCGTTGCGCGGGTAGCTCTCGAGGAACATTGAGAACATGCGGTCGTGGTTGCCCTTGAGGAAAATCCAGCTGCGGCCCGCCGCCTGGCCCTGCAGCAGCCGTTCGATCAGACCGCGGCTGTCCGGGCCGCGGTCTGTGTAATCCCCGAGGAACACGATGCGGGCATCTGCGCCGCCGTCCGCCTCGATCAGCGCCAGCGCCTGTTCCAGCATGGCGAGCTGGCCGTGAATGTCGCCAATGGCGTAGATCGGGGAAGTCATCTGCTGTCCTTTGCTCTTGCCGTTTTGATGCCGGATCGGGCCGTGCACCTCAACCCCGCGGAAAGGGAGGTGCAGCCGGATTCCCCAAAAATCAAAGAAGTATGTTAGGCTGGCGCTTCGAAATCCGCGGTGTCCGGCGATGGAAGAAACGGAACCGCGTCAAGGGAGGGACAAAGGATGAATGGAATTGCACGGGTGTTCATGCTGGTTGCAGTGGCCTGCGCCCTGGGCGGTATGGCTTGGGGGATCCAGATGTCGGCGAGCCAGGATCACCTGCTGTCGCCTGCGCATGGGCATCTGAACCTGCTGGGTTGGGTCAGCTGCGCAATCTATGCCTTTTATTATCACCTGGTGCCAAGCGCCGGTGAAGGCGGGCTGCCGCGGCTCCATCTGGCTGCAACCGTGCTGTCACTGGCACTTCTGGTTCCCGGCATTCCGCTGGCAATTCTGGAGCAGACCGAGATGCTGGCAAAAGCCGGGTCGCTGGCGGCGCTGGTGTCGATGCTGCTGTTCGGCGTTGTTGTCCTGCGCAGCCGGCCGGAGAAGGCAGCCTTCGCGCAGCAGAGATAAAGGAAAAGCCCCCGCGGCACAGGCGGGGGCTTCTGCAAGAGACTGGCCGAACTGGTCAGGCGACGTCGAACTGCAGCGGCTTGATCTGGTTGAACAGACCGGTTTCCGCCAGTTTGGCGCGCACTTCTGCCGGGACTTCATTATCCACATAGAGAAGCGCGATGGCTTCGCCGCCGGCCTCGGACCGGCCCAGGGTGAAGTTGGCGATGTTGACGCCGTGATCACCGAGGGTGTGGCCCAGGGTGCCGATGATGCCGGGCACGTCCTCGTTGGTGGTGTAGAGCATATGCGCGCCCACATCGGCCTCGATGTTGATGCCCTTGATCTGGATGAAGCGCGGCTTGCCGTCGGAGAACACGGTGCCGGCCACCGAACGTTCGCGCTTGGAGGTCACCGCGGTCACCTTGATGTAGCCGTCAAAGGAGCCGGACTTGTCCTGGTTGGTGGTGGAGATCTGGACACCGCGTTCCTTGGCGACGACCGGCGCGGAGACCAGGTTCACCTCCGGGTTGGAGCGTTTCATGATGCCCGCAACCACCGCGCAGTTCAGCGCGTCAAGATTCATGCCTGCGGCGACACCGTCATAGAGGATGTTGATCGCCTTCAGCGGCTCGTCGGTCATCTGGCCGACAAAGCTGCCCAGGTGATCGGCCAGCTTGATCCAGGGTCCCATGACCTTGGCTTCCTCAGCCGTGACGCTGGGCATGTTGAGCGCGTTTTCCACGGCCCCGGTCAGCAGGTAGTTGGACATCTGCTCGGCCACCTGCAGGGCGACGTTTTCCTGCGCCTCGGTGGTGGCGGCGCCCAGATGCGGGGTGCAGACCACGTTGGGCAGGCCAAAGAGGGCGTTTTCCTTGGCCGGTTCGACCGAAAACACGTCGAAGGCGGCGCCCGCCACGTGACCGGAGGTCAGCAGTTCGGCCAGCGCGCCCTCGTCCACCAGGCCGCCACGGGCACAGTTGATGATGCGCACACCCTTCTTGGTCTTCTCCAGGTTCTCCTTGGAGAGAATGTTGCGTGTCTGGTCGGTCAGCGGAACGTGCAGGGTGATGAAGTCGGCGCGCGCCAGAAGCTCATCCAGCTCAACCTTTTCGACGCCCATCTTGTCGGCCTTTTCCTGGCTCAGATAGGGGTCGAAGGCCACAACCTTCATCTTGAGGCCGCGGGCGCGGTCGCAAACGATACCGCCGATGTTGCCGGCACCGATCACGCCCAGGGTCTTGGCGGTCAGCTCAACCCCCATGAACTTGGACTTTTCCCATTTGCCGGCATGGGTGGACGCCGAGGCTTCCGGCAGCTGGCGGGCGACAGCGAACATCATCGCAATCGCGTGTTCGGCAGTGGTGATCATGTTGCCGAAGGGGGTGTTCATCACAATGACGCCGCGCTTGGAGGCGGCTTCCTTGTCGATGTTATCGGTGCCAATACCGGCGCGGCCGATCACCTTGAGGTTACCGGCGTTCTCCAGGATCTTTTCCGTCACCTTGGTGGCGGAGCGGATGGCGAGGCCGTCATACTGGCCGATGATTTCCGCCAGCTTGTCCTTGTCCTTGCCCACGTCGGGCAGGAAGTCGACGTCGATGCCGCGGTCACGGAAGATCTGGACTGCGGCCTCGGACAGCTTGTCGGAGATGAGTACTTTGGGAGCCATGTCTGTGGTCCTTGGAATGTCTGTGCTGGGACGGCGGGCGCAACCGCCCGCCTTAAAAGAGTGCTCAGGCCGCTTCGGTCTGCGCGGCGATCTCGGCCTCGAAGGCCCATTTGATCCAGGGCATCAGCGCAGCCACATCGGCGGCCTCCACCGTGCCGCCGCACCAGATGCGCAGGCCCGGAGGCGCGTCGCGGTAGGCGCCGATGTCATAGGCGACGCCTTCACCTTCCAGCCGTTTGGCCACGGCCTTGGCAAAGGCCGCGCCGTCCTGGATGCGCTCGTCGGTGAACTTGAGGCAGACAGAGGTGTTGGAGCGGTATTCCGGCTGCTCGGCCAGGAAGGCGATCCAAGGATTGTCCTGCACGAAGCTTTGCACCGCGGCCAGGTTGGCATAGGCGCGTTCGCGCAGGCCCTCCATGCCGCCGACCGAGCGGGCCCAGTCGAGCGCCAGCAGGTAATCCTCCACCGCCAGCATCGAGGGGGTGTTGATGGTCGCGCCCTGGAAGATGCCGTCGATCAGCTTGCCGCCCTTGGTCAGGCGGAAGATCTTGGGCAGCGGCCAGGCGGGGGTGTAGCTTTCCAGCCGTTCGACAGCGCGGGGGCTGAGGATGATCATGCCGTGCGCCGCTTCGCCGCCCAGCACCTTCTGCCAGGAGAAGGTGGTCACATCCAGCTTGTCCCAGGGCAGATACTGCGCAAAGGCGGCAGAGGTGGCGTCGCAGATGGTGAGGCCTTCGCGGTCTGCTGCAATCCAATCGCCGTTGGGGACGCGCACACCGGAGGTGGTGCCGTTCCAGGTAAAGACGACGTCATTGGTGAAATCGACGGTGCCGAGATCCACGATCTGGCCGTAGTCGGCAGTTTTGACGGTGGCGTCCAGCTTGAGCTGTTTGACCGCGTCGGTGACCCAGCCGGAGCCGAAGCTTTCCCAGGCCAGCATCTCGACGCCGCGGGCGCCCAGCAGGTTCCACATCGCCATTTCCACCGCGCCGGTGTCGGAGGCGGGCACGATGCCGATCTTGTAATCGGCCGGAATGTTCAGGATTTCCCGGGTGCCTTCGATCGCTGCTTTCAGCTTGTCCTTGCCCACCGCAGCACGGTGCGAGCGGCCCAGCGGCGCGCCTGCAAGTTTGCTCAGATCAAAGACGGGGGGTTTGGCACAGGGGCCGGACGAAAAACGCGGATTGGCCGGCCGCGCGGCAGGTTGTTCAATAGCCATTAAAGCTACCCTTCCAGATAAGCGCCCCTCGTTGGGGAGGGGTGTCCCGTGATCAGAGCTAGTGTGCTGCAGCGCGGCACGCAATAGAGATTTCGGAAAAATGCGGCTGTTCATCTGTTTTTTGCGACATGAATTTCCACCATCGGAAACAGCCGCGCTGAAATGGCGCAAAGGGCTGCACCTTATGATGCCCCCTGTTTTCCGCAGTTTTTTGCCGTCTGGCTGTTCCCGCGGCAGGGCGCTATGACAGGGCAGATAGCGCTGGAACGGAGCCCGCCGATGTACACCGCCACCCTTCTTTGCAATCCCGCCAACCCGGTGCTGGAGCCCGCGCTGATCGAAGCGCTTCGCAATGCCTGGGGCGGTGATGAGGCGGTGTGGCTGGCGCTGGGAGTGGCAGCAGAATTTCCGCTGAAGCAGATGCCGGACAACCGCTGGGACGTCTGGGCGGATCTGCAAGGCATGGGCGTGGATCTGGTCATTCAGCCAAGCGCCGGGCGCAGGAAGAAGATGCTGCTGGCGGACATGGATTCGACCATGATCCAGCAGGAATGCATTGACGAGCTGGCCGAGGAGGCAGGCGTTGGCGCGCGGGTGAAGGACATCACCGCGCGGGCGATGAACGGCGAGCTGGATTTCGAAGGCGCGCTGACAGAGCGGGTCGGGCTGCTGAAGGGGCTGCCGGAGACGGTGATCGCCAAGGTGCTGGATGAGCGCATTACCCTGATGCCCGGCGGCAAGCAGCTGCTGGCGACGATGAAGGCGGATGGCGCCTATGCGGCGCTGGTTTCCGGCGGCTTCACGGCGTTTACCGCACGGGTGGCGGCAGAGTTGGGTTTTGACGAGAACCGCGCCAACACGCTGCTGACCGAGGACGGCAAGCTGACCGGCGAGGCGGGACGGCCGATCCTGGGGCGGGAGGCCAAGGTGGAGGCGCTGGAGCAGATCTCAGCCCGGCTTGGTATCGCGGAGGCGGATGTTATTGCGGTGGGCGACGGTGCAAATGACCTGGGGATGCTTCAGCGCGCGGGCGCGGGCGTGGCGCTGCATGCCAAGCCCTCAGTCGCGGCGGAATGCGAGATCCGCATCAACCACGGCGACCTGACGGCGCTGCTGTATATCCAGGGCTATGCCCAGGACGAGTTCAAGGGCTGATCAATTAGATGCTGGAAGTGGGTTTTGAGACCCTGCTGCTGTTGCTGGCGGCGGGGTTTGCCGCCGGGTTCATTGACGCGATTGCCGGCGGCGGAGGGCTGATCACGGTTCCGGTGCTGCTGCTGGCCGGGGCCAATCCGGTCACCGCGCTGTCGACCAACAAGATTCAGGGTCTGTTCGGCTCAGCAACCGCCGCCTTCACCTATGCGCGGGCCGGACATGTCGACCTGAAGACGCAGATAGGGCCAGCACTGATCGCCTTTGCAGCGGCGGTTGCGGGCGCGTTTCTGGTGGCCTACCTGCCCACCGAGTGGATCCGGGTGATCCTGCCGGTGCTGCTGATCGGGATTGCCATTTTCTTTGCCCTGAAGAAGGGGCTGGATGATCGGGACCGGCACCGCCGCCTGTCCCCCGCCCTGTTCACTGCCCTCATCGTTCCGTTATGCGGGGCCTATGACGGGCTGCTGGGGCCGGGCGCGGGCAGCTTCTATATGCTCGCCTTTGTGTCGCTGGCGGGCTATGGCATCCTGCGTGCAACCGCCCACACCAAGCTGCTGAATTTCGCCTCCAATGCAGGGGGTCTGCTGGCGTTTTCCTTTTTTGCGACGCCGTGGTGGATCACCGGTCTGCTGATGGGCTGCGCCCAGATTGCCGGGGCGCGGGCTGGGGCGGGGCTGGCCAGGAAACAAGGGGCCAAGGTGATCAAGCCGCTGCTGGTGGCGACCTCTGTCTCGTTCGCCGCCAAATTGTTGTGGGATATGATGTGAAGGCTGGCATTGGCTCGCCCATATTTAACATTTCTCTTAATTAACATTCATGCTAATAAATGGTATGGCACCGATTCTGAAATCTTTTGCCGCGCTGTCGGACGAAACACGGCTGATGATCGTGGATCAGCTGATTACTGAGGGCGAACTGCCCGCTGGGGATCTGGCCCCTGGCGCAGGTATCTCGGCGCCCGCAGTGTCGCGCCATCTGAAAGTCCTGCGGGAGGCCGGGCTGGTCACTCAGCGCGCTGAGGGCACAAAGCGGCTGTACTCCGCCCGCCCAGAGGGATTGCGGATGATTGCCGAGTGGACCCAGTCGCGGCGCGCCTTCTGGGAAGGGAGCCTGGACAGGCTGGAGGAAGCCCTGATGGAGGGCGAGGCATGAGCGACCTGCAACTAAAGCGGACATTTCCGATCAGCCCGGAGAAACTGTTTGCCTGGGTGACCACGCCGGACAAGCTGCTGCAATGGTGGGGCCCTGAAGGGGTTACCATTCCGGAGCATGACCTGAACCTGAGCCGCACCGGCCCCTGGTATTCGGTCATGCAGAACAGTGACGGCCAGCGGTTTCATGTTTCCGGCCAGGTGACCCATGTGGATGCGCCGAAATCCGTTGGCTTCACCTGGGCCTGGCACGGCGACGACGGCAGCCGCGGCGATGAGAGCCATGTGACCCTGACCGTCGCAGCCACTGAGGATGGTGCCATGCTGGTGGTCGACCACCGGGATCTGGGCGATGACGGCATTGCCGCCCGCCACGAAGAGGGCTGGACCTCTACCTTGCGCAAACTGGAGGCGCTGCTAGCGGCAAAGACCTGATCCATTAACAAAACCAAGGGAGTAGACCAATGCCACAGTTTGTTTTTGCCTATCACGGCGGCAAGACCCCGGAGAGCGAGGAAGAAGGCGCCAGGGTCATGCAGGCCTGGAAGGACTGGATGGGAGGTATGGGCGATGCCCTGAAGGTGCCGGGTGCACCGGTTGGGATGTCCAAGACCGTCAGCGCCGGCGGGGTTGTTGATAATGGCGGCGCCAATCCGCTGTCAGGTTATTCGGTTGTGGAAGCCGCTGATCAGGACGCAGCCTGCGAGATGGCCAAAGGCTGCCCGATGGTGGCAGACGGCAGCGGTTCGGTAGAAGTCGCTGAAATCATCGACATGGAAATGTAAGAAAATGCCCCGGTTCTGGACCGGGGCATTTGTTTTCAGAACAGTAGCTCGGCAGCGGGGCGGATGGATCCGCATTCCAGCCCGCGGCGGCTGTAGAGCATCTTGTTCATGTATTTAGTGGTCTCCGGGTGATCTGCGTCCAGCACGCCGAGGCTGACCATCAGCGCCGCAATGGCGCATTCGCTGGCGCGGGTGCTGCCATCGGAGATCTTCAGTGCAACACCCAGTTTCTGCTCTGGCAGGATGGCAATGAATACTGCCTCGGCGCCGGTTTTGATCGCCACCTTGCCGCCCATGGCGCGCATCAAGTTGGTGCAGCAGCGGGTTTCGCCTGCGACCAGCTCAGGATGCGCTGTCATTGCAGCAACCAGCTGCTGTGCGGCCTCGGACGCGCGGTCGGAGCGATCCGCCGCGCTGGCAAACCAAGCCATCGATCGCGCCAGCCCGGTGACGGTGGTGGCAAAATTCGGCGCCGAGCAGCCGTCGATGCCATAGCCAGGGCTGTCCTGGCCGGTGGTTTCCTCAAATGCCGCAAGACAGGCCTGCTGCACCGGGTGGTCCACCTCGATGTATTCGGCATTGCCGCCCAAGTACTGGTTCAGGGTCAGAAAGCCCGCGTGCTTGCCGGAGCAATTGTTGTGGACCTGGCAGGGGCTGTTGTCGGTCTTAATCAGCTCGTTGCGGGCAGGAATATCATCGGGAAGTTGCGGTCCGCAGCGGAAGTCGTCATCGACCAGTCCTAGTTGTCCCAGCCATGCGTTTACCCGGTCTGTGTGGATATGCGCGCCATTGTGCGAGGCGCAGGCCAGTGCCAGCTGCTCAGACGTCAGCCCGTAGCGCGCGGCAGCGCCAGAGGTGATCAGCGGCAGCGCCTGGATCATCTTGGCAGAACTGCGCGGATAAATCACCGCGTCCGGATCGCCCCAGCTGCGCACCACCTGGCCGCTGCCGTCGCAGATGACGGCATGGCCCAGGTGCAGGCTTTCCAGCAGCGGGCCGCGCCAGACTTCGGCCATGGGCACTGGATTCGGCATGTTGTCTCCCCTCATGTTTTCTGGGCGAATTCCTGCCAAAACGCACTTTCGCCCGTGGTGCTAGTTACGTTAGTGTGCTTGTGTAGCGCAAGCGAAGGGATCGGGACCAGACAGCGGTTGAACGCTGCGGGCCCTTTGCTTGGTTTTGAGGTATGAAAGAACAGTCTTGGAGTCGGGACAAATGGCATTGAAACTCGCCCGCGTGGCTGCGGGCCTGTGTCTGGCAGCATTGGCAACCGCCGCAACTGCACAGGAAACGTCGAACAACCGGGTTGCGGCCAAGGTCGATTGGAGCGTTTTCGAGGGCAATGACCCGAACGAATGCTGGGGGGTTTCCGCACCGAAAGAGACCGTGAACACCCGCGACGGCCGTGTCGTGGCGGTGCGCCGCAGCGAGATCCAGCTGTTTGTCACCTTCCGCAGCAGCGATGCGCCCAAGGGCGAGGTGAGCTTTACCGGCGGCTATCCGTTTGCGCCGGGATCGACCGTCAACATGGCGATCGGCGAATCCGAATTTGAGCTGTTCACCGAGGGCGAATGGGCCTGGCCGGCGACTCCTGCGGATGACGCCAAGATTGTCACCGCCATGAAGCGCGGCTCCGATGCGGTGCTGACGGCACGATCGGCCCGCGGCACCCAGACCAAGGACACCTTCTCGCTGCTGGGGTTCACCGCAGCAGTGGAAGACGCGGAAAAGCGCTGCAGCAAGTAACCCCGTGCAAGTGCGGAAATCTGGCAAACCCCGGCCTGCGCCGGGGTTTTCTTGTGTAAAACCGGAGCGGCGCGTAACATGAGGCAGGAGGTACCCGCCATGCTGCGCCATGTTGCCTGCTGTCTTTTTCTGGCAGCGACGCCCGGATTTGCCGATCCCGCCCTGGAGTGCGGCGATGCCGGTTCTCAGGTTGAAATCGGCGCTTGTGTTGCCGAAGACGAGGAGCGCGTGGAAGCCGCGCTGGCCACGGCATTGCGATTTGCGCAGGAGGCTGCCGAAAAGCTGGACAGCATAACTGAACGGGTTGTTGCAGTTCCGGCGCTTGAGGCAGGGCAAAAGGCCTGGGAAGCCTATCGTGAGGAGCATTGCGCCTTTGTCGGGGCAACATACGGCGGCGGATCCGGCACAGGCATTGCAATCCGCTCCTGCTGGACGTCGCTTGGCCGTGCCAGAGTTGATGAGCTTATGCGCTACACCCGGTAGCAGGCTCTGTCGGCATTTTCGCAGGATTCCTTTTGATCTCTGTTCGAATTCCTATATAGAGCCGCATCCGCTCACCATGACCCGAGGCTTTTGCCATGACCGCCAGCGCGCCGATCACCCAGGACGTTATGACCCTGCCCCGCAAGGAGCCCGAGGGCGGCAAGATCAATCTTGTCGGCCTGACCCGTGAGCGGATGCGCGACGTGCTGATCGAACACGGCACACCGGAAAAACAGGCCAAGATGCGGGTCGGCCAGATCTGGCAGTGGATCTACCAGTGGGGCAAGCGCGACTTTGATGAAATGACCAACCTCGCCAAAGCCTATCGGGCGCAGCTGGCAGAGACCTTTGAGATCCGCATTCCGGAAGTGGTGAGCAAACAGGTGTCGACCGACGGCACCCGCAAATACCTGGTGCGGATCAACGGCGGCCATGAGGTCGAGGTGGTCTACATCCCCGAGGACGACCGTGGCACCCTGTGCATTTCCAGCCAGGTGGGCTGCACACTCACCTGCTCCTTCTGCCACACCGGCACCCAGAAGCTGGTGCGCAACCTGACCCCCGCTGAAATTGTCGGCCAGGTAATGATGGCCCGTGACGATCTCGAGGAGTGGCCCGTACCGGGCGCCCCCAAGGACGAGACGCGGCTGCTGTCGAACATCGTGCTGATGGGCATGGGCGAGCCGCTCTACAATTTCGACAACGTGCGCGACGCGATGAAGATCGCGATGGACCCGGAGGGCATATCACTGTCCCGCCGCCGGATAACCCTGTCGACCTCCGGCGTGGTGCCGGAGATTACCCGGACAGCCGACGAAATCGGCTGTCTGCTGGCAATTTCCTTCCATGCCACCACCAACGAGACCCGCGACGTGCTGGTGCCGATCAACAAGCGCTGGAACATCGACGAGCTGCTGCAGGCGCTGGCGGATTACCCCAAGGCATCGAACTCCGAACGGATCACCTTTGAATATGTGATGCTGGACGGGGTGAACGACACGGATGAGGACGCGCACCGGCTGATCGACCACATCAAGCGCTACAACATCCCGGCCAAGATCAACCTGATCCCCTTTAACGAATGGCCGGGCAGCCCGTACAAGCGGTCATCCAACAATCGCATCCGGGCTTTTGCCAACATCATCTATCAAGCGGGCTATGCCTCGCCGATCCGCAAGACCCGTGGCGATGACATCATGGCGGCCTGCGGCCAGCTGAAGTCTGCCACCGAACGGGCCCGCAAGAGCCGCAAGCAGATTGAGGCTGAAGCCGGGATGAAGTGACCCGGCTCCGGCCCCGCTGCGGCAGGGTCCCCGGCTGCCTTAACTGAAGATGAAATCGTCTGACGACAGGCTGCCGGTGTAGCCGGTCAGTTCTATGTCGTGGTTGCCGTAGTAGCTGATCTGGGTATTGCCGTTCTGCTGCGTAATGGTCAGATCGCTGAAGCTGCTGACCACTGTGCCGGAGAACTCGATCCAGTCATTGCCATTACCGAAGTCAGTGATGACTTCATCTTCCCAGTAGTCCGCGTTTTCAAAGACAAAGACGTCAGCATGGGCCCCTCCGGTCAGCACGTCGGACCCATCCCCGCCAACCAGCCTGTCAGCCCCACCACCGGCTTTCAGCGTGTCGTCGCCGCGTCCGCCATAGAGCGTGTCACGGCCCCAGGACGCAAAAAGCCTGTCGCCCTCGTCAGCCTGACCTGAGTAGGTGCTCTGGTCGACACCACCTATCAGAATATCATGCCCTTTGCCGCCGTAGATCCGATCAGTGCCATAGCTGCCCGTGACGGTATCGTCGCCGTTACCGCCATAGAGTTTGTCATTTCCCTCACGGCCAAGGACGTTGTCATCACCATCGCCAGCGTAAACTTTGGATCGCTGGCCTGCCGCAAGCATCGTTTCAGAACGTGCGCTTCCAGCGATCACCACATGCCGGTCCGAGCTGTATGAAACCTTCCAGCCGATGGTGCCGCTGGCACTCCCGTAGATGTGCTCCAATGCTTGGACATCAAACGTGCCAAGTTCGGTGACGTTGTAGCCGCCATAGGTATACGTCATGACGGTGTGCTCCTGGTCATCCAGGTGATCCGCCAGCGTCGGGTCGCCGTCATGCGGATGCTTCAGCCCAAGTGAATGCCCAATTTCATGCAGCACTGTTTCATAGCCGTAAGAGCCTGGCGTCATATTGCTGCCCTGGATTGCCAGCTGCCCCATGCCAGTGGCGTAAGGGCTGGACCAGGAGTAATGCGCCCAGCCGGCCGCGGAGCCGCCTTCATAACCGAAAACATTGACCATCGCAGGACGATCGATTTCGACGAACCGCACACCAGCCGCCTGTTCAAATTCAGCGAGGGCCTGCCGGAAATAGTCGCGCTGGGTGGCGTCAAAGGACCAGTAACTGGTTGCGCCATAGGGATCTTGGGAGACGTCGTCCAGATCGCTGCTGCTGGTAAAGCTGTAGGTGATCACAGACTGGGTGCCGAGATCGGTCTGGCTGTTCCAGCGGTAGTAGCTGTTAGAAGTATAAGCCAATAGAGCTGTGTAGTCTGTAACCTCAGACATCCGGTCTCTCCACTCGTCCACCGGTGACAATCATATGTTCGTAAATGCGGCCAAGTTTGGCCAGTTAGTTGGCGCAACCGGCGCAAAAGCTGCCAGTTTTCCGCAAATGGCAGGTAATTGCGTGTTCAGCGCACTATAGCGGGCAGACTCCAGCCCATCGGTCCTGCCTTGGGGCATTCGCCCCGCAAATGCCAGTTCTGTTACCAATCGGGCACAAAACCGGCGGCAGGCCCGCCTGCCCCATTCTTTCCCCAATCCGGCTCAATTTCCGCCGATTCCCGCAGACAGTTTCCAAATCACGGACAGTCAATTTCAAAAGGAATCAAAGGATTTCCCCGATGGAACAGAATACGGCCACGATCGAAGCTGGCGTGCTGGAACTGGTGCGCAGCGAACGCGAAAAAGCGCTGAGCCCGCGGGAATGGAAATTCCGCCTGCGCGGATACGGCTATGCAGTGAAAACCGTGGGCGGTGCCCAGGTTCTGACCCGGCTGACCACAGGCGCAGCCCTGGGAAAACTGCCGCCGGAGTTCACCTGAGCCCGGCAGCAGCAGACGCAATCCCCTGTCTTAACGCTCGCGGCCCGGCAGGCTGTCGCGCGGAGGCGCGGGTTCCCAGTTGTCGATGATCTCCACCGCTTCCTGGGCGGTGTCGACCACGCGGAACAGGTCCAGATCCTGATCGGAAATGGTGCCGGCATCGGCCAGCGCCTCCCAGTTGACGATCTTGTTCCAGAAATCCTTGCCAAACAGAAGGAACGGCACCCGCTCCATGCGGCCGGTCTGGATCAGGGTCAGGCTTTCGAACAGCTCATCCAGGGTGCCAAAGCCGCCCGGGAACACGGTGATCGCCCGCGCCCGCATCAGGAAATGCATCTTGCGGATCGCGAAATAGTGGAAGTTGAAGCTGAGGTCTGGCGTCACATAGCTGTTGGGCGCCTGCTCATGCGGCAGCACAATTGACAGGCCGACGGAATGGCCGCCGGCATCCTGTGCGCCGCGGTTGCCCGCCTCCATCACACCCGGACCGCCACCGGTCACCACGACGTTATGGCGGCCGCCGCTTTCCTTTGACTTTTCGGTCATCAGCCGGGCAAACTCACGCGCCTCATCGTAGAAATGCGACAGATCGGCCAGCGTCCGGGTGCGCGCCTTGTCCTTGTGCGCGGGATCCGGAATGCGGGCGCCGCCGAACATCACGATGGTGCTTTCGATGCCATGCTCGTTCAGCAGCAGCTCCGGCTTCAACAGCTCCAGCTGCAGGCGCACCGGGCGCAGTTCATCCCGGCACAGAAACTCCTCATCCGCAAAGGCCAGCCGGTAGGCTGGCGCCTGCGTCTGCGGTGTGGCGGGCACATGTTCGGCCCGGTCCCGGTCGGAATGTGCGTCGCGGAAACGGCTGTGGCGATCTTCGGTCATTGGCAATCCAGGTAAGAAATAACAGGACCTCCTTTGTAACCCTCCTTGGCTGTTAGCGCCAATCAAGAAAGCAGGAAACGCGCCGTTCCGCTTGCGCCCCGCTCCGGCGCGGCTAAGGTTCCGGCCGGACAGGCAGGGAGGAATGCGCATGGACTGGCAGGGTGAAATCGAAGCGGCGGCAGGACGCATCCGCCCGCACGTGCAGCAAACGCCCGAAATGCAGACCCGCGGGTTCGGGCTGGGCTACCCGGTGGAACTGAAGCTGGAGCACATGCAGCACACCGGCAGCTTCAAGGCCCGCGGCGCCTTTAACACACTGCTGAGCCAGGAGGTGCCCGCTGCCGGTCTCGTCGCGGCCTCCGGCGGCAATCACGGGGCGGCTGTTGCCTATGCCGCGCATCAGCTGGGCCACAAGGCGCGGATCTATGTGCCCGAGATGGCCGGGCCTGCCAAGATTTCCCTGATCGAGCGCACCGGTGCCGATCTGCAGGTTGTGCCCGGCGCCTATGCAAATGCGCTGGAAATGGCGCAGGTCTATGAGGCCGAGACCGGCGCCATGCAGGTGCACGCTTATGACGCGACTGCCATCGTGGCGGGGCAAGGCACCTGTTTTGCCGAGTGGCAGGCGCAGGGGCTGCAGGCAGATACCCTGCTGATTGCAGTGGGCGGCGGCGGGCTGATCGGCGGCGCTCTGGCCTGGTTCCAAGGCGCGCGCAAAGTCGTCGCGGTAGAGCCGGAAACCTCCTGTGCGCTGAACGCCGCGCTGGCGGCCGGGCAACCGGCCGATGTCGAGGTCTCAGGCTTGGCAGCCAACGCGCTGGGGGCAAAACGCATCGGCAGCATCTGCTTTGAGCTGGCCGCAGCGCAGGGTGTCACATCCCTCACCGTGCCGGACAGCGCCATCACTCAGGCCCAGACAGCGCTCTGGCGCGAACGCCGGATCCTGGTGGAGCCCGCAGGCGCCACCGCGCTGGCGGCGCTGATGTGCGGCGCCTACCGTCCCGCCGCTGGAGAGCGCGTGGCGGTGCTGATCTGCGGCGGCAACATTGCCCCGGATCCGCTGGGATAACCCTTGCAGCAACCGGCAGGCCGCCCTATCGCAATACCATGTCCGCAACGATTGCCGATACGATCTATCAAGCGTTAAGCGAGCGCATTGTCACCGGCAGCCTGCCTGCGGGTGAAAAGCTGCGCCAGGACCATATCGCGCGGGAGTTCGCGGCCAGCCATGTGCCGGTGCGCGAGGCATTGCTGCGGCTGGAGGCGCACGGGCTGGCGGTATCCGAACCCCGCCGCGGCACAAGGGTCAGCGCCCTGAACCCCGCCGAAATCCGCGAAGTGATCGAGATGCGGGTCTCGCTTGAAGTCCTGGCCTTGACTCACGCCTTTCCGCGGCTGACCGCGGAGGATATCGAAGCAGCCGACGCTGCCCGCCTGGCCTGCGATGCTGCCGGGGACATGGCAGGCTGGGAGCGGCTGAACCGTGCCTTTCACCACGTGATCCTGGCACCTTGCGCGATGCCGCGGCTGCTGGCGGCGATCAGCGATCTGCATATCGCCGCCGCAAGGCACCTGTTCGCCAATTGGCAGCATCAGTGGACCCGCCGCGCGGATTCCGATCACGCTGCCATTGTTCAGGCGATGGCGCGGCGTGATGCTGCCGGGGCCTGCGAGATTCTGCGCCGGCACCTGCGCAGGGTGCGCTGACCGGCTGGAACCCGGCAAAACGCCGTCGGGGGCGGCAATTTGGACGCAATCCGGACATGACCTGCAGGCAGTTTGCCGGTATGAAGCTCCGAATCTAACCGATGCCGGAGGAACATCCATGTCCAACGCCCAGCTGGAAGCAGCAATCGAAGCCGCCTGGGAGGCGCGCGACACCATCACCCCCGCCACCACCAGCGAGCAGCGTGAAGCCATTGAGGACACCCTGAACGCACTGGACTCCGGGTCCCTGCGGGTGGCTGAGAAGCTGGAGAACGGCGACTGGCACGTGAACCAATGGGCCAAGAAAGCCGTGCTGCTCGGCTTCCGCATCAAGGACATGGAAATCCACGAAGGCGGCCCGCAGGCCGGCGGCTGGTGGGACAAGGTCGACAGCAAGTTCAACGGCTGGGGCGAAGCCGACTGGAAATCCGCAGGCTTCCGTGCAGTGCCGAACTGCGTCGTCCGCAAATCCGCCTATATCGCGCCCGGCGCGGTGCTGATGCCCTCCTTTGTGAACCTCGGCGCCTATGTCGACGAAGGCACCATGGTGGACACTTGGGCCACCGTCGGCTCCTGTGCCCAGATCGGCAAGAACGTGCACCTGTCGGGAGGTGTCGGCATCGGCGGCGTGCTGGAGCCGATGCAGGCCGGCCCGACCATCATCGAGGACAATTGCTTCATTGGCGCCCGTTCCGAGGTGGTCGAAGGCTGCATCGTGCGCGAAGGCTCGGTGCTGGGCATGGGCGTGTTCATCGGCAAGTCGACCAAGATTGTCGACCGTGAGACCGGCGAAGTGATGTACGGCGAAGTGCCGCCCTACTCGGTGGTTGTGGCAGGCTCGATGCCGTCCAAGAACAACATCAGCCTCTACTGCGCGGTGATCGTGAAGCGCGTTGATGAGAAGACCCGCTCCAAGACTGGCATCAACGAGCTGCTGCGCGACTGACCCGCACCGTTAACCTAAAGCAAGGAACGCGCCTCTTGCGGGGCGCGTTTTCTTTTGTTTCCGGCGGCCGCCGGCTTGCCTCTGAATTGCAAACCTCTTGCCGCGCAATAAACATGGCGCTAATGATATTATATCTACACATAAGAGGGTCAAATGCAGACCATTTTTGCCCAGCGCGCCCGCCTGCCCCAGGGATGGGCTGAAAACATCCGGCTGACGATTGATAATAGCCGGATTGCCGCACTGGAAACGGGCGCCCGGCCGCTCTCCGGGGATGCGCTGGCGGATGTGCTGCTGCCATCGCTGGGCAACCTGCATTCACACAGCTTCCAGCGCGCGATGGCGGGCATGACGGAGTACCGCGCGGCCGGCAAGGACAGCTTCTGGACCTGGCGCGAGCTGATGTACCGCTTTATGGAGCGCATCACGCCTAAGCAGTATGAGGCTATTGCAGCGCTGGTGTTCATGGAAATGCTGGAGGCAGGGTATGCCTCGGTCGGTGAATTTCACTATGTCCACCATCAGCCAGGCGGAGCGCATTTTGCCTCCGTGACGGAGCTCAGCGAGCGGGTTTTTGCGGCCGCCGTCCAGACCGGCATCGGCTTAACCCACCTGCCAGTTCTCTACACCTACGGCGGCGCCGGTAAGCAGGAGCTAAGCGGCGGTCAGCAGAGGTTTGGCAACTCCGTTGCAGACTTTTCTGATCTCGTCACCCGCGCCCGCGGGATTGCCGCGCGGGAGCTGCCCGCTGATGCCTGTGTCGGCATTGCGCCGCATTCGCTGCGGGCCACTTGTCCCGAGGATCTGGCCGAGGTGCTGCAGATCCAGGATGGGCTGCCGGTGCACATCCACATCTCCGAGCAGCCCAAGGAAGTGGCCGACATCAGCGCCTGGCTGGGCGCGCGGCCTGTTGAATGGCTGCTGCAAAACGCAGACGTTGATGGCAAATGGTGCCTGATCCACGCCACCCACATGACCAGCGCCGAAACCATCGGCATGGCGCGGTCCGGCGCCGTTGCAGGTCTCTGCCCGATCACAGAGGCGAACCTGGGCGACGGGCCGTTCAACGGGGTGGAATACATGGCGCATGACGGGGCATTTGGTGTTGGTTCAGACTCTAACGTGCGGATATCGCTGCCGGAGGAACTGCGCACGCTGGAATACTCCCAGCGGCTGAGGGACCTGGCGCGCAATGTGCTGGTGCGGGCTGAGGGCTCGGTGGGCGAAACGTTGTACCTAGGCGCGGCAAAAGGCGGCGCGCAAGCTTTGGGCCGCGACGCCGGGCGGATTGAGGAAGGCGCGCTGGCGGATCTGATGGCAATTGACAGCGGCCTACCGGCTCTTTGCGCATTGAAACCAGAACAACTGCTGGACGGTCTCTGCTTTGCGGCAGGCGACGACACTGTCACGGATGTCTGGAGCGCCGGCCGCCATGTGGTCCGGCAGGGCCGCCATATCGCGCGGGACAGCGTGGTTGCAGGCTACAAGATGGCAATCAAGGAACTGTTGAGCAGTCTCTAAACTGGCAAAAACCGCACCTGGATAACAGCGCCGCCGCTGCTGACCATAGCGCCGGCGGCCCGCTTCGTAACCATCCCCTCGCCGGGCCCGAAACGGTCTGTGCCTGGCACCTCCAGGCTGCCTGAGACCACAAACAGCACACGCAGCCCTTCGGCCTCCGGCACCGGGCCGCCGGCAAGAATATCAGGATCTGCCTTCACCCTTGCCGGATCATAGATCACATTGAAGGCCTTGCAGGGCCCATCGCGCAACTGGCAGTCCAGCGCTGCTCCGCCATCAAAACACAGCGGATCGAGCGGCCAGGCCTCCATCTGTACGGTTTCATTTGCCAGGGTGTGCCCGGCCCCTTCGACGATGCAATGGATACGGGCGAGGCCAGGAAATGCGGAAAACGGACCGTTCCGTGTGATGTCCGCCAGACTCAGGCGCCAGACCATCCTTCCGCCTTCATCCTGCGAGGCCAGTTCCCGGGTTACGCCGCCGCCGTTTTTCCACGGCACGGGCTGGGCAGTCAGGGCGGAGATGCGCATGGGGCTGTCCTCTTCCCATTCGGATACTCCCAGCCATAAAGCCGAGAGGTGAAATACCGCAAGCCTTCCGTTTACCGCTCACCCCGCCAAGGCCGCCCGCGCAATTTGATTGACCATCCCCCTGCCCCGGCGCTATGGCGGCGCCATGGAAAAGAAGAAACCCTCCCGCCAGCAAGTCTATACCCTGCTTGTCCAGATCGGACGCAAGGACGGGGACGGCCTGCCCGATGGCGCCACCGGCGCTGCGCTGATGATCTATGCGTCTGGCATTGATGAAGCTGAGGCGGTGCGGGAAACCGTGGCGATCCTAAAACAAGCCGATACCGCGCCATTGGACGTGACCGGATACGGCACGCTGGAAGAACGCGAGGCCGAAGGCCATGAAATCGGCGATGAGGAACGTGACCTGATGCAGCGGGCGCTAGAAGAAAACGCGGTGATTGTCGCTCAGATGACCCCGTTCTTCGACGGAGAAGAACCGGTTTTCCATTAACCGCCAGCGTCAGTTCTGACTGCCGAACCATTTACGGTAGAGGGCGTCATAGCTGCCGTCCTCCTGCATCGTCAGGAGAACCTGATTCACCTCTTCTACCAGAGGCGATCCGGCCGGGAAAACCAGCCCGTAATTTTCCCGCAGGAATGGCTGGCCGATGGTTTGCCCGTATTTATGCCCGCCCTGCTGCTCGTAAAACTTCAGCACCGGCGCATCAAAGACCACAGCCTTGACCTCAGATGCCTCAAACGCGGCAAGCATCTCTTCCAAACCTGCAAAGGCGGCATAATCAATCTCGCGCCGGTCGAGGAACCCTGAAGCGGTGGAGCCGCCGATAGTGCCGACGGACCTGCCGTAGAGGTCATTGACAGAGTTCACTGAGCCGCTGATGGCTTCGACTGTCATAACCGCAGTAATCTTGGCAACAAAGATGGAGACGATGAAGAGCGACGAGATCACCAGCAGCACGCCGAACATGCGGCCGATGGGCGTGCGCGGCACCCGTTCCTCAAACCCGCCGTTCACCACCAGGTTCAACGCCCACCAGAAGGACGGAAACCAGGCCTCTTTCAGCGGGCGGTCGAAGTAGGGTTGGGCGCGGCGTTCAAACGCCCACATCATCATGCCGCCTCCGAACAGCAGCAGAAAGGCGATGCCGATGGCGGCGGCCAGGTCCCAGGACAACAGCGCCCGCAACAGCGACGGCTCACGGATATCATCGGCCTGCACCATGATCTGAAGGCCGCTTTCAAAGATCGGATGGCTGAAGTCCATCTGGATTTCGCGTGAGGCCGTGATCGAAATATTGGCCGCTGCCAGATCCGCCTCACCGTTGCGGACGCCGTCCAGCATTTCTGCAAAACTGCCGGTGCGGTTGATGCGGTATTCCAGATCCAGCCGCTCGGCGAGGATCTTCAGCAGCTCCAGCGAGAATCCGGTATCGCGCCCTTCCTCGACCATGGAGAACGGCGGCCGGGTCACGGTATTGACGGTCAGAACCTGCGCAGAGAGCATTTGCCCCCAAAGCATGAAAAGAGCAGCGGTGATCAGGCGGGAGTACAGCACGGAAACGCTCGGTTTGGCCTCTGATAGAGTTTCAACGTCCTTAGGCGGATCACCTTTTTCACGCAAGCGGTTTGGCCGCAGAGGCAGAATTGCCGCCGGATGTGTGTCCGGCAGGCAGCCGGGACGGCCGTTACAAATTGCATGACGGCCACGGCATGTCCGGCGTTGCCCGTCAAGGTCTTGCCCGTTTCAGTGCCCGGGCTGTGAATTGCACCGCGCCGCAATCCGGGCTAGGCCTGTGCCACCCGGAACCTGAGGAGCCAGCCGATGCCGCAAACCGATCCCGCCCGCCTGACCGCCGACTTGATCCGCTGCCCGTCGGTCACGCCCGAGGAGGGCGGCGCGCTGGTTTTGCTGGAAAAGCTGCTGAGCGAAGCAGGTTTCACCTGCACCCGCGCCGACCGCGGCGAAGTCAGCAACCTGTTTGCCCGCTGGGGCGCCAAGGGCCACGCCAAAACCTTTGGCTTTAACGGCCACACCGATGTGGTGCCGCTCGGGGATGAAGCTGCCTGGACCATGCCTCCCTTTGGGGCCGAGGAGAAGGACGGCTTCATGTACGGCCGCGGCGCCACCGACATGAAGTCCGGTGTTGCCGCCTTTGCCGCGGCCGCTGTGGACCTTGTGCGGGACACCCCGCCGGATGGCGCCATCATCCTGACCATCACTGGCGATGAGGAAGGCGATGCCGTCGACGGAACCACCGCGCTTCTGGACTACATGGCAGATGCGGGCGAGCAGATGTCGGTCTGCCTGGTGGGCGAGCCCACCTGCCCCAGCGAGATGGGCGAGATGATCAAGATCGGCCGCCGCGGCTCGATGACGGCCTGGTTCACGGTGACCGGTGTGCAAGGGCATTCGGCTTACCCGCACCGTGCCAACAATCCGCTGACCGCAATGGCACGTCTGATGGACCGGCTGGCCATCCATGAACTGGACCAGGGCACTGAACACTTTGACGCCTCCACCCTGGCCGTCGTCACCATCGACACCGGCAACACCGCCACCAACGTGATCCCGGCGCAGGCCACCGCTGCCGTCAACATCCGCTTCAACGACGCCCATTCCGGGGCCGGCCTGACAGAGTGGCTGCAGGGTGAGGCGGACAAAGTGGCTGCGGAATTCGGTGTGGAAACCGGGATGAAGGTGAAGATCTCCGGCGAGAGCTTCATCACCCCGCCGGGCGCGCTGTCGGAGCTGGTCTCCAAAGCGGTTGAGGCAGAGACCGGGAAAGTTCCTGAACTGTCGACCACCGGCGGCACTTCCGACGCGCGGTTTGTGAAAAACCACTGCCCGGTTGTGGAATTCGGCCTGGTTGGCAAGACCATGCACCAGGTGGACGAGCGGGTCGAGGTCGCCCAGATTCACCAGCTGAAAGCCATCTATAGCCGCATCCTGCAGGACTATTTCGCATGAGCCTGAGCATTTCGGTCTCCGGGGATCTCAAGACATGCTTTGCCTTGCGCCACCAAGTGTTCGTGGAAGAGCAAGGTGTGCCGGTGGAGGAGGAACAGGACGACCTGGACGCCGCTGCCACCCATCTTCTGGCGCTGCAAGAAGGTGTCCCGGTTGGGACGGCACGGATTGTGTTCCGTGGGAATGCCGCCAAGATCGGCCGGGTCTGTGTACTGCCGTCTGCCCGCGGCACCGGGCTTGGCGCCAAGTTGGTTGAGGCTGCCGTGGATGCCGCACAAGCACATCCCGGCGTAACCAAGGCCAAGCTTGGCGCACAGATCCATGCGCTCGGCTTCTATGAAAAACTTGGCTTCACTGCCGTTGGCCCGGTCTATGACGATGCTGGCATCGACCATCGGGACATGGTGCGCGATTTCACGTGAAACGCACCCTGTTCATCATGCTCAAGGAACCGCGCCCCGGACGGGTCAAGACCCGGCTGGGCCGGGATATTGGCGTGATCCCGGCCACCTGGTGGTTCCGCCATCAGTCTGCCCGGCTGATCCGCCGGCTGCGCGACCCGCGCTGGCAGATTGTGCTGGCGGTGGCACCGGATACCGCAGCCGCTTCAAAAGCCTGGCCCGCTGATTTGCCCCGCCTGCCGCAAGGTGGCGGTGATCTGGGACAACGAATGAAACGGATGCTGCGGGCTGCTCCTGGGTCCGCCTGCCTGATCGGCGCCGACATCCCCGGCATCACCCGGGCCCATATCGCCCGCGCCTTTGCAGCCCTTGGCGGTCATGACGCGGTTTTTGGTCCGGCAGCGGACGGCGGTTATTGGCTGGTGGGCGCAAAGCATCCATCCCGCCTGCCAAAAGGCATGTTCGAAAATGTCCGCTGGTCCAGCGAACATGCACTGGCCGACACGCTAAACACACTGCCCGGCTGGCGCATCGCGCTGACCGACACCCTCAAGGACGTCGACACCGCCGCCGATCTGCCGCAGCGCTGACGTTTCGCTTTTCACCATGACGCCGCTCCCGCTCCATGCTACGCGGGACGTATGAGCCGTATTCCCTCCAAGGCCGAAATCCTCGACTGGATCTCCGCTAACCCGACCCATACCTCCAAGCGCGACATTGCCAAGGCCTTTGGCATCAAGGGCGCGGACCGCATCGACCTCAAGCGCATCCTCAAGGAGCTGGAGGCGGAAGGGCATTTGCAGAAGCGCAAGAAAACCTACCGCGACCCGGATCAGCTGCCGCCGGTGACGGTGCTGCAGATCAAGGCGCCAAACGAGGATGGCGACCTGTACGGGCGTCCGCTGGAATGGCATGGCGAGGGCGTGGAACCCATTATCCTGATCCTGACCAAACCCTCGGACCCGGCACTGGGAGAGGGCGACAAGATCCTGGTGAAGCTGCAGATGGTCCCGGACCAGGACCACAATTACGAGGCGCGGCTGATCCGCCGGATCGGGACCAACCCCAAGCGCGTTCTGGGCATCTTCCGCAAAGGGTCTGAGGGCGGGCGGATCGTACCGATCGACAAGGCTGCGTCGAACGAATGGATGGTGGCGCCAGATGCGGTCAACGGCGCCCGAGACGGCGAACTGGTCGAGGCCGAGCAGGCCGGCCCCAAGGGCCGGATGGGCCTGCCGCGCGCACGCATCGTGGAACGGCTCGGCGACCCGACCGCCCCCAAGGCGGTGTCGCTGATCGCCATTCATCAGCACGGCATCCCTGATCATTTTCCCGATCCGGTGATGGCAGAGGCTGATGCGGCCAAGCCCGTGGGCCTGAAGGGCCGCGAGGACCTGCGGGAACTGCCGCTGGTCACCATCGATCCGGCAGACGCGCGCGATCATGACGACGCCTGTTATGCCCACGCCGATGACGACCCCAAGAACCCCGGTGGCCATGTGATCTGGGTGGCGATTGCCGATGTCGCCGCCTATGTGCGCCCCAGCTCGGCGCTGGACCGCGAGGCGAAGAAGCGCGGTAATTCCAGCTATTTTCCCGACCGGGTGGTGCCGATGCTGCCGGACCGTCTGTCCGGCGACCTGTGTTCCTTGCACGAAGGCGTGCCGCGGGCCTGTATCGCGGTGCGGATGCAGGTGGATGCCGAGGGCAACAAGATTGCCCACAAATTTGTGCGCGGGCTTATGCAATCTGTGGCCTCGCTCAATTACGCCGAGGTGCAGGAGGCGCAAGACGGCAATGCGAACGGCAAGACCGCGCCGCTGCTGGATGATGTGATCAAGCCGCTGTTTGCCGCATATAAGGCTCTAACAAAGGCAAGAGCCGCACGGGAGCCGCTGGATCTGGACCTGCCCGAGCGCAAGATCGTGCTGGATGACGACGGCCATGTTACCTCTGTCGCTTTCCGTGACCGGCTGGACGCGCACAAGCTGATCGAGGAGTTCATGATCCTCGCCAATGTCGCCGCCGCGGAAGCGCTGATCAAGAAACGCTCACCGCTATTGTTCCGGGTGCACGAAGAACCGGCACAAGAAAAGCTGGAAAGCTTGCGCGAGACCGCACAGGCGGCGGGCCTTAGCCTGGCGAAGGGGCAAGTGCTGCAGACACGGCACCTGAATGCGCTCTTGAACCAGGCCGCGGGGACGGATGATGCAGAACTGATCAACATCTCCACCCTGCGCTCGATGCAGCAGGCCTACTACAATCCCGAGAACTTCGGGCATTTCGGCCTAGCGCTTCGCAACTACGCGCATTTCACCTCGCCGATCCGCCGCTACGCCGACCTGATCGTGCACCGCTCACTGATCTCCTCGCACGGCTGGGGCGATGACGGGCTTGATGAGGCTCAGATCGATCGGCTAGAAGATACGGCAACCCATATCTCCGACACCGAGCGGCGCTCGATGATTGCGGAGCGCGACACCACCGACCGCTATCTGGCATCCTACCTGAGCGAGCGGGTGGGCAATGAATTCGAAGGCAGGATCAGCGGTATTGCCCGCTTCGGCGCTTTTGTGAAACTGGACGAGACCGGCGCCGACGGGCTGGTCCCGGTGCGGTCCATCGGGCGGGAGTTCTTCCATTTTGACGCCCAGTCCGGAACACTGACCGGCGCTGACACCGGTATGACCCTGACCATCGGACAGCGGGTGACGGTGCGGCTGACCCAGGCGGCGCCTGTCACCGGCGGGCTGGAGCTGGAGCTCCTGGCGCTGGAGGAGGTCCCGATGCCCGCCGGCGGAGGCCAGCGCGGCCGCCGCAGCCCGGCAGGCCGCACCGTGAAGCGCAAGGCGGCCAAATCCAAGCACAAGGCCGCCAAGGTGAAACGAAAGGTGGAACGTAAACGGCGGAAATGATCGCCTGTCCCTGCGGGGACAGGCTGGTGTTTTTCTATGCCGGAATATCCAGCGGCGCGCGGATCTTGTAGGTCAGCGCCCGCTTGATCAGCCAGCCGTGACGCAGCGGCTCCACATCCCGCGGGTCGTCAAACAGCACGGCGCGAGTCCCCTCAAACCGGTCCCAGGCAGGGAATGCCGAGGCAAACTCCGGAATCAAGCGGCTTTGGCAATGCACAAAGAGCGCAAAGCGCGCGCCCTTCGGCACCCCCAGCCGGACGGTGGAACCCGTCTTGGTCTCAGGCGTAACGTAAGACGGCTGTCCCCAGCGCAGCACTTCCTCTACCCGCCCGGCTTCTGGCGTTGCGGCGGCGGTTTCAAACACCAGCTGCCGGAGCCTAAGCAACCCCTCCCGCGCCAGCGGATCAGAGGCCGCAAAGGCGGCCTCGATCTCCGGAGTGGCAAAGGCGGGCGTCATGGCAGGGGCACCGTTTCAAATACTCGGCTCAGATAGGCGCACAGAATCTTGTCGCCCCGCAAGCGTCTGCTGACTGCCGAAGCCTCAGAAGTGTGCAGCATGGAAATCAGGAAAGGCGCCACGCTCAAGTCAGCAGAGGTGATGTTGCCGCCCATCAGGAACGGACGTTCACTGGCAAGCACGGAGATAGGCTTCAGGTCCTGCTCCAGCCGGTGCATCCGCTCCGCTTCGGTGAAACGTGCGAGGCCCTGCCACTGCAGCCCATTCTGGATTTCCTTTCTGACCGGGGCGCTGATTTCCTCGCGCATGGGTTCGGGAACCGGCTGGAAGATCTGATCCCGCACCTCGGGCCAGACCGTGTCGTCATTCCAGCGCATTTGCAGCAGGTGCAGGCCCAAGTGGTATTCCGCCAGCCGCACCCAGGCGCGGGCGTGGGCGCGGGAGGCCGCATCCAGCCCTGTGTCGAAATCGGCCCCCTGCCCTTCCAGCCAGTCGCGGATGCCGTCGCTGTCGGCAATCTGTCCATCCGGCGTCGCAAGAACCGGCAGCTTCCGGTGCGGCATTTCGGTTGGGTCCAGCATATCGCTGCGCTGCCAGGGCTGGCCGGACAGCTCCAGCATCAAGGCGGATTTGATGCAGAAGGGGCTCATGCTGAACAAACCGAAACCGCTGGGGAATGTGAGGAGGGAAAGCATTGCTGAAATCCTGTTTGTTGTGTTTGCTCTCCTTTCTCTACGCCCGCCTGATGACAATTACTGTCATTAGTGCATAGGATGATCAGGCATGTCCCGAACTCACCGCCTCTTCCAGCTGATGCAGGCCCTGCGCCTGGGGCCCGGCCCGCATACCGCAGCTCGGCTGGGGGAGGAACTGGGCGTGTCGGCCCGCAGCATCCATCGCGATATTGCGACCCTGCGCGAGATGGGCGCAGTGATCGACGGCGAGGCGGGATACGGCTTTACCCTGATTGAGGACAATGCGCTGCCGCCGATGGGTTTCCGGGACACGGAACTGGAGGCACTGGTGCTGGGTCTGCGCGAAGTGGAACTGATCGGCGACCCGGAGCTGGCCACCGCGGCCTCTGAAGCCTTGCGCAAGCTGCAGGCGCGGCTGCCACCGAGACAGGCGCACCGGCTGCGCCACGCGGTGCTGGCGCCCTACCGGTTCGAACGCCCGATTCCGCCCGCGATTTCCGCACAGGACCTGCGTCAGGCCGCATGGGACGAGGTCGAGGTGCGGTTTGGTTACACGGACGGCTACGGCGCAGTGACCGAGCGTCAGGTAAAACCGCTGAGCGTGGTTTATTTCGACCGCTCGACCGTGCTGATTGCCTGGTGCTGCCTGCGTCAGGCGGTGCGGGTGTTCCGGCTGGACCGGATGCGCGGGCTTGAGGTGACGGAGCAGAGTTTCCGCCCGCGCCGGGTGCCGATGCTGCGGGAGGCCTTGGAACAGATGCGCCAAGAGCACCGGCAAGAGCATCGTCAGCAGGACAGGCAGGCGGCACCCCGCACACGCCAGTAGTGACCTCTTTACCCGGTTCGCGCTGTCGCTAAACTGGAGCTGGGCAGTGAATAACGAGGTGCATCATGCGCAAATGGGTAGCTGTATCGCTGGTGGCAGGCAGTGCAATGGCGGCAGAGGCCGCGACGGACAACTCCTTGAGGCCCGCCGATCGGCCCGGGGCCGCGAAACAGGAGGGGCAAGGTGAAAACTATCAGCTGGCGTCTGCCACAATCTTGAGACCGGTCGCTAGGCCAGCCGCACTCCAGCAAGCCGCGGTGGAACAGGCTGCAGCTGAAGTCAGCTTCAAGGAATGGATCACGGAATTCAAAGACCGCGCCTTGGCTCAGGGCATCAGCACACCGGTTCTGGACAGTGCCTTTGACGGCGTGAGCTATGATCCCGAAGTGATCCGCCGCGACCGCAACCAGTCAGAGTTCACCAAGACGATCTGGGACTACCTGGACAGTGCGGCCTCGGATCTGCGGGTGAAGAATGGAAAGGCAGCGCTGCGCGACCAGCAGGTGCGGCTGGATCAGATCGAGGCCAAGTATGGCGTCGAGAAAGAGATTGTGGTTGCGATCTGGGGGCTGGAAAGCAGCTATGGCACCTTCCGCGGCAAGATGGATGTGGTCCGCTCACTTGCGACCCTGGCCTTTGACGGGCGGCGCGGGGAGTTCTTTGAGGGTCAGCTGGTTGCGGCGCTGAAGATCCTGCAGGCAGGTGATGTTGCTGCCCGCAAGATGACCGGCAGCTGGGCCGGGGCAATGGGCCATACCCAGTTCATTCCGACATCATATCTGGACTACGCGGTGGATTTCACCGGCGACGGCAAGCGGGATATCTGGTCGGACAACCCGGCTGACGCGCTGGCGTCTACTGCCGCGTATCTGAAGCAGTTTGGCTGGGTGAAAGGTCAGCCCTGGGGGGTGGAAGTGACCCTACCCAAGGGGTTTGATTACACTCTGGCGGATCGCGAGATTGAGAAATCGCCCTCGGACTGGGCGGCGCTCGGCATCAAGGGGCTGGATGGGCGTACGGTGAAGGATCACGGGCCTGCCTCAATCCTGCTGCCTGCGGGCAGCGAGGGCGCGGTCTTTATGATCTTCCGGAATTTCGCTGTGCTGGAACGCTACAACACTGCGGATGCCTATGTGATCGGGGTCGGCCATCTGGCTGACCGGATCAGGGGCGGCGCGTCGATCCAAGGCAGCTGGCCGCGCGGCGACCGGTCGCTGTCCCTGGCAGAGCGCGAAGAGATGCAGCAGCGGCTGACCAGCGCCGGGTTCGATACCGACGGCATCGACGGCAAGATCGGGCCCAAGACCATCGGGGCAGTGCGCGCCTATCAGGTTGCAAACGGGCTGACGCCGGACGGGTACGCCTCGCTGCGGCTGTTGCAGCGGCTGCGTTAACACTGGCGGAAGGAACCTGCCCCCTCTGGGTCTAGAGGCCAATTCACCCACGGGATATTTCTGGCCGGATGAACAAAGGAAAAGGCCCCGCATTGCGGGGCCTTTTGTGTTTGATGATTGTTGCGGTGATCAGCTGGGAGACATTCCGCGCAGGCGCTCGGAGCGGCGGCGCAGCATTTCCACCGTCGCCAGCAGCATGATGGAGATCGCAACCAGGATCGTCGCCACAGCCAGGATGGTTGGCGAAATCTGCTCGCGCAGGCCGATGAACATCTGCCAGGGCAGTGTCTTTTGCCCGGCCGAGCCGACAAACAGCACCACAACCACTTCGTCGAAGGAGGTGATGAAGGCGAACAGGCCGCCCGAGATCACCCCCGGCAGGATCAGCGGCATTTGCACTCGGAAGAAGGTGGTGACCGGATCGGCGCCCATGTTGGCCGCGGCCCGGGTCAGCGAGCGGTCAAAACCCACCAGCGTCGCCGTCACCGTGATGATCACAAAGGGGATACCCAGAGCGGCATGTGCCAGAACCACGCCAATGTAGGTCCCCTGCAGGCCGATGCGGCTGTAGAAGAAGTACATGCCGGCCGCGGAGATGATCAGCGGCACGATCATCGGCGAAATCAGGATCGCCATAATCGCCCGGCGGAACGGCACATGCGGCTGGCTGAGACCGATGGCGGCCAGCGTGCCGAAGGTGACCGAAACGATGGTCGCCATCGGCGCGATCTTGAGCGAATTCCACATCGCAGACTGCCAGGAGTCATTGCTGAAGAAATCGCGGTAGTGCTTCAGCGAGTAGCCTTCCGGGTCCAGCCGCAGCATCTCCGGGGTAAAGGTGAAGAAATCCTGCGCGTTGAAGCTGAGCGGGATAATCACCACGATCGGTGCGATCAGGAAGAAGAAGACCAGCCCGCAGATCACCCGGAAAGTGTAGTGCCAGGTGCGCTGGCCAACGGTCGCATAAGGAGGAAGTGCGCTCATATCGGTTATCCCAGCTTAACGTTGTCGATGCCGACGACCTTGTCGTAGACCCAGTAGAGGAGCAGGACGACCGCCAGAAGGATTGCGCCAAGCGCCGCACCCAGGCCCCAGTTACCGGAGGTCGAGATATGGTAGGCAATCAGGTTGGAGATGAAGGTGCCCTTGGTGCCGCCGACCAGGGCCGGAGTGATGTAGTAGCCCACGGCCAGGATGAAGACGAGGATCGACCCTGCGCCGATACCCGGCACGGTCTGCGGGAAATAGACCCGCCAGAAGGCGGTCCAGTCAGTCGCGCCCAGCGACTTGGCGGCGCGCAGGTAGGACGGGTTGATGGTCTGCATGACGGAGTACATCGGCAGGATCATGAACGGCAGCAGGATGTGCGTCATCGCGATAATCGTGCCGAGCTCGTTGTTGATCAGAACCAACCGGTTGGCATCATCCACAAGGCCGATCCAAACAAGAGTGTCGTTGATCACGCCCTGCTGCTGCAGCAGGATCTTCCAGGCCGAGGTCCGCACCAGAAGAGAGGTCCAGAAGGGCAGCAGCACCAGGATCAGCAGAAGGTTCGCCTTGCGCGCCGGCAGGTTGGCCAGGATCCACGCGACAGGGTAGCCCAGCAAGATACAGCTGAAAGTGATGATCAGGGACATCCGCATGGTGCGGACCAGCATGGTGTTGTAGATCCGCTCATTCTCTGGCCGGATCTCCGGGCCTTCAGCGCCCAGCTGCATGTCAACAGCATTCAAAAAGTAGCCGGAAGTGAAAGTGCCGGAATAGGTCTTGATGGTGCGCCACAGCTCAATGTCGCCCCAGCCATCATCGATTTCGATCAGCTTTTCGCGGAACGGGCCGTCGGTGGCGAGATCCCATTTCTTGACTTTCCGCCCGGATTTACGAAACACCGACGACAGCCCCGGGTTCTCGTAGTTAAGGCGCTTTGCGACCTTGGTATGGGTTTTCTGTTCGGCGGCGACCTGGAGGTCGGCAGCCATCGCAGCAAACACGGCCTCGTCAGGCAACTGTCCTGACGCCGGATCCCAATCTGCCAGCGCTTCGACCGTTTGGGGTAGCGTGTCCTGGACGATCCGGTTCTCCACCGAGCGGAACAGCATGTCTGCCACCGGCAGAATGAAAGTCACAAGGATGAACAGCAAAAGCGGCGCAATCAGCATCAGCGCGCGCAGTTTCTGCATCCGCAGTGCCCGCGCCAGGCTGCGCTTCAGCGGCGTGCCGTCCGCGGCCAGTACCGGGCCGGAGTGGCTAATGTCAGTCATAGGGTTCCCCGTCGGGTCTTTATTTTTTTGGGCAGGGGGCCTGAATGCAGCAGGCCCCCTGCGGTCTCGGAAGAGTCAGATTACTTGGCCAGCCATGCCTGGAACTTGGCGTTCAGGTCATCGCGGTTGTCCGCCCACCACTCGTAGTCATAGACGTGGACGTTGGCAGAGTTCGCCGGGTCGGTCGGCATGTGCGGTGCCATGTCGATGCCCAGTTCGGCGTGCTTGCCAACCAGCGGCGCCGAGGAGGCGCGGGCCGGGCCGTAGGAGATGTAGGCCGCCTGGTCAGCCAGACGCTGGGTGTCGGTGGCGAACTTCAGGAAGTCCATCACGCGCGCCTTGCGGTCTGCCGGGAGACCCGCCGGAACAACCCAGCCGTCGAGGTCAAAGGACTGCATGTCCCAGAGCATGCCGATCGGCTGGCCCTGTTCGGCAATCGCCGAGAACAGGCGGCCGTTGAAGGTTGAGCCCATCACCACTTCGCCGTCAGCCAGCAGCTGCGGGGTTTCCGCGCCCGCGGTCCACCAGACCACTTGGTCTTTGATGGTGTCGAGTTTGGCCAGAGCCTGCTCAACACCTTCGTCGGTGCTCAGCACGTCGTAGATGTCATCCTTGGCCACACCATCGCAGTACAGCGCCCATTCCATGTTGTCGATCGGACGCTTCTGCAGCGAGCGCTTGCCCGGGTATTTCTCGGTGTCGAAGATTGCGCAGACAGTGTCCGGCGTGTCGATCAGATCGGTGCGATAGCCGAAGGTGGTTGAATAAACGATCTGCGGAACGAAGCAGTCGCTGACGATCAGGTCGCCGAAGTCTTCAGACGCCGGGGTGCCATCGGGAGCAGCAGCCAGATCCTCGTCATGGTTGATCTCTTCCGCCAGGCCTTCGTCGCAAAGGCGCATGGAGTCAGAGGCCACGGCATCCACCAAATCCCAGGTCACGTTGCCGGCTTCATTCATGGCACGGATCTTGGCCACGGCTTCGGCAGAGCTTTCATCCCAGATCACCTTCACGTCGGGATTAGCGGCCAGGTAGGGCTCCACATAGGCTTTTTGCTGGCTGGCCTGGTAGGCGCCGCCCCAGGATACCAGAGTCAGCTCATTGGCCATTTCTTCAGCGAAAGCTGAAGGGGCGCAAAGGGCAGTTGTCATTGCCAATGCAGACAGTTTGCTGAGTTTCATAGAGAGTCTCTCCTTGTTGAAATTCACAGAAGTGAGAACCCCCCGGTCGTTCTTCTGCCGGGGGTTCGGCGCGCGCGGATCAGGCGTCCAGTGCGCGGCAGTCTTCCGGCAGCCAGCCGATTTCGATCTGCTGACCGGGCTGGAGACGGACTTGGTCCGGAGCGTTCCGGGTCTTGATGATGAACTCATCATTGCCGGCCACCCGCAGACGGGTGCGGAAGATGTCGCCCATATAGATGAACTCCAGCACTTCCGCCTTGAGCGTATGAGCGCCTGCCTGCAGGCGGTCCTTGTTGTATTCCACCCTTTCCGGGCGGATTGACACGCGGGTGCGCTCGCCGGGGCGGGACACGTTGACCGGCTTGCAGTCAATCAATTCGCCATCGTCCAGCTGAACCAGTGCGATACCGTTGTTGATTTCCTTGACGGTGCCTTCGAGCGTGTTGTTTTCGCCGATGAACTGGGCCACAAAGCTGTTGTCCGGGCTTTCATACAGCTGGTCCGGCGGTGCAATCTGCTGGATGCGGCCATCGTCGAACACGGCAACGCGGTCGGACATGGTCAGCGCCTCGGTCTGGTCGTGGGTCACATAGACCACGGTGATCCCCAAGCGGTGGGCCAGATGGGTGATCTCAAACTGCATTTTTTCGCGCAGCTGCTTGTCCAGCGCGCCCAGCGGTTCGTCCATCAAAACCAGTTCGGGTTCAAACACCAGCGCACGCGCCAGCGCGATCCGCTGCTGCTGGCCGCCCGAAAGCTGTGCCGGACGGCGGCCGCCAAAGGCACCCATTTCCACCATGTCCAAAGCGCGCTTCACCTTTTCCTCGCGCTCGGACTTACCCATTTTGCGGACTTCCAGCGGGAAGGAGAGGTTCTCCGCAATCGTCATGTGCGGGAACAAGGCGTAGTTCTGGAACACCATGCCGATGCCGCGCTTGTGCGGCGGAATGTTGTTGATCGATGTCCCGTCCAGACGGATATCGCCATGGGTCGCGGTCTCGAAACCAGCCAGCATCATCAGGCAGGTGGTTTTCCCGGACCCGGACGGGCCAAGCATGGTCAGAAATTCACCCTTGGGCATGGTGAGGTTGAGGTCTTTGACAACGAGATTTTCGCCATCATAGCTCTTTTGGACGCGTTCGAATTCAACGAACGCATCAACGTTTGACGCATCAGCCAAAGCAGGCTCCCCGTAGTTTTGTCATTCCGGCAGATTTGCTCTGCACTTATTCGAAGTTAATCACACCAACGCTATCAAGCGCTAGATATGAAAAAAATATTCTTTCACCGGTGAGCGTACGAAATTCATACTTCGGCCGCCTTCAAAAGGAGAAGAATACCCTAACGGAAGCCTAGTCCCGTTCTGCCGCTCTTGATCGAACTTATTGCGACGCCCTTATGATATTTTGCGCCACATTCAGCAAAAATCCGGCTGAAAACCGACACATCTGCACCTGAAACCGAAGAAGAAAGGCCCGGCAGCATTGCTGCCGGGCCTATGTGAGTCGCGCCGTGCGCGCTGTTCAGAAGGGAATCAGGCGCTGTGCAGCAGGTCCTGCTTCTTCAGTTCTGCGTAGCATTCATCCAGCGATTTCACGGCCCGCTCGATCAGCACATCGATCTGCTCCGGCGTGATCACCAGCGGCGGTGAGATGATCATCCGGTCGCCCACGTGGCGCATCACCAGATTGTTGGCAAAGCAGCGCTCCCGGCAAATGTATCCAACGGTCCCGGCATCAGAGGCGAAGGCGGCCCGGGTGTCCTTGTTGGGGGTCAGCGCAATCGAACCCATCATCCCAACAATCTTTGCCTCACCCACCAGCGGGTGATCGGTGAGAGCCTCCCACTTCTGCTTGAGATAAGGCGCTGCCACGTCGCGCACGTGGCCGAGGATGTTCTCCTCTTCTAGGATACGCAGGTTTTCCAGCGCAACAGCGGCCGCCACCGGGTGGCCAGAGTAGGTGTAGCCGTGGTTGAACTCATCCCCCGCGATCACTGAGGCAACTTCATCGCTGACAATCGAGCCGCCGATCGGCGCATAGCCGGAGCTGAGACCCTTGGCGATGGTCATGATATCAGGGCGGATGTTCAAGGTTTCGCAGCCAAACCAGTTACCCGTGCGCCCGAACCCGCAGATCACCTCGTCCGCGATCAGCAGAATTTCATACTTGTCGCAGATCCGCTGGATTTCCGGCCAGTAACTGTCCGGTGCCACAATGACGCCGCCAGCACCCTGCACCGGCTCTGCAATGAAGGCCGCGACACGGTCTTCGCCGAGTTCCAGGATAGCCTCTTCCAGTTCTCGCGCACGCTGCAGGCCAAATTCTTCCTGGGGCATGTCGCCGCCTTCGGCCCACCAGTTCGGCTGATTGATATGGTGGATATCCGGGATCGGCATACCGCCTTGGGCATGCATACCGCTCATGCCGCCCAAAGAGCCGCTGCCGACAGAGGAGCCGTGATAAGCGTTCTTGCGGCTGATGATCACCGATTTCGACGGCTTGCCCTTCAACGCCCAGTAGTGGCGCACCATGCGGATGTTTGTGTCATTGGCCTCGGACCCGGAGCCTGCAAAGAACACATTGTTCAGGTCACCCGGCGCCAGTTCGGCGATCTTCGCAGCCAGCGCGATGGCCGGCACATGCGTCGTCTGAAAGAAGGTGTTGTAATAGGGCAGCTCGCGCATCTGGCGGGCCGCCACTTCTGCCAGCTCCTCGCGGCCATAGCCGATGTTGACGCACCAAAGGCCCGCCATCGCATCGAGGATCTGATGGCCTTCGCTGTCGGTCAGGTGCACGCCATCCGCGCGGGTGATGATGCGCGCGCCCTTCTGCGACAGCTCACCATTGGCGGTGAACGGATGCATGTGGTGGGCGGCGTCCAGCGCCTGCAGCTCAGCTGTCGGCATGTGATTGGTGATAACGGTCATGAGACTCGCTCCTGAGAAAAACTGATTGGCCCCAGAATATGATCAAATTCCCAGGTGTCAATCGAATCAGTTCGCGGCCCGCAATCCCTGAACCACATGCTCCATGCCTTCAAAAACATCCCGTTCCATCGCCAAAGCAGCCATCTCCGGGTCCTGCCGCCGCAGCGCATCAAGGATGTCTTTATGGCGGTCCGGGAAGCTCTGCGTTCCCAGGCGGCCGCTGACCACCCGCAGCGAAGGGCCGAAGCGCAGCCAAAGACGGTCGGCAATATCGCTTAGAATGGGCGCGTTTGCGTGTGAATAAAGCGCCGTGTGAAAGCTGTAGTTCTGCACCAGGTAGCCCGCGACGTCACCGGTGGCGATTGCCTTGTCGAGCGCATGATCGATGGCGACCAGCTCCTCGATATGCGCTGCGCTTATCTGTACCGTAGCTCGGCGCGCAAGCTCACACTCTATTGTTTTTCTGGCAAAAATGAGCTCTTCAAGATCTTCGGCTCCCAGCAGCGGCACAGACACCCGGCGGTTCCCCTGGAACATCAGCGCGCCATCGGAGATAAGCCGCCGGATCGCTTCGCGCACTGGCGTCATGCCGGCCTCCAGCGTCTCGACCAGACCTTGGATAGTCACGGCCTGGCCCGGCACCAACTCCCCGAACAGAATCTGCGCTCTCAGCTTCTGATAAACGATCTCATGCGCGGGCAGTTTTGCCGGGTTTTCCTGCGCCGCAGCGGGCGGTGAAGTGGTCTCTGTCACCTGGGGGTTTCCTCCTCGATTTTGGCCAGCTTGCACCATCCTGAGCCAAGTGAAAACATAAAGAGTATTGCCGAACGCGGCAAAACTTGATCAAATCCATTTACAGCCGGACCTGGAAGCCGGCATGCACAGGGAGAATTTCATGACACTGAAAACGATGACCATGACCGCCGTCGTTGCCCTTGGCACGGCAGCCGCCGCCACGGCGGAAGAGGTTCGCGTCTACAACTGGTCGGACTATATCGACGAAGGCCTGCTGGAAAAGTTCGAGAAGGAAACCGGCATCGACCTGATCTACGACGTCTTTGACAGCAACGAGGTTCTGGAGACCAAGATGCTGGCGGGCGGCTCGGGCTATGACGTGGTGGTGCCGACCGGCTCCTTCATGGCGCGCCAGATCCAGGCCGGCGCCTTCCAGAAGCTGGACCCGTCGAAACTGCCGAACAAGGGGAACATGTGGGACGCGATCGAGGAGCGTACCGGAAAGTATGACCCCGGCAACGAATACTCCATCAACTATATGTGGGGCACCACGGGCATCGGCGTGAACGTCGCCAAGGTGAAGGAAGTTCTGGGGGAGGACGCTCCGATCGACTCCCTGGAACTGGTGTTCAACCCGGCCAACATGGAAAAGCTTGCAAGCTGTGGTGTGCATTTCCTGGACGCCCCGGATGAAATGATCCCGGCAGCACTGAAATACATCGGCGAAGATCCCAACAGCATGGACGCGGATGTGGTCGCCAAGGCTGAGCCGGTTCTGTTGGCCGTGCGACCCTATATCACCAAGTTCCACAGCTCGGAATACATCAACGCCCTGGCCAACGGTGACATCTGCGTAGCCTTTGGCTGGTCCGGCGACATCCTGCAGGCGCGCGACCGTGCCGCGGAAGCCGAGAACGGCGTCGAGATCGAATACAATGCCCCCAAGGAAGGCGCGCTGATGTGGTTTGACCAGATGACCATCCCGGTCGACGCCCCGAACCCGGAAGGCGCCCATAAGTTCCTGAATTTCATCATGGACGCGCAAAACATGGCCGCTGCGTCCAACTACGTTTACTACGCCAATGGCAACAAGGCGTCGCAGGAGTTCCTGGAAGAGGATGTGATCGGCGATCCCGCGATTTATCCGAACGAAGAAACTGTCCAGAACCTGTACATCAAAGAAAGCTATCCTGCGAAGGTGCAGCGCAAGGCCACCCGCATGTGGACCAAGGTCAAATCCGGCACCTGATCAGCCGCTCTTTGACCGGCGGGGCGTTTTCAGCGCCCCGCAAATCCTGACGCGCCTGGGTTTCCTTCGCGCGCCCCCTCGAGACATCCGCGCGACAACTCGCAGAAGAGGCCCGGCTTGACTGCTTCCGTATTCGAACCTTGGAATGATCCTGAGGCTAAGCCCTTGATTCACTTCCAGAACGTCACCAAACGTTATGGTGAATTCACCGCCATCGACAACCTGACCATCGGCATCTACGAGCGGGAGTTCTATGCGCTGCTTGGTCCGTCCGGCTGCGGCAAGACCACACTGATGCGGATGCTGGCCGGGTTCGAGACCCCGACTGAAGGCAAGATTTTCCTGGCAGGCCAGGATATCGCACCGGTGCCGCCGAACAAGCGGGCCGTGAACATGATGTTCCAGTCCTATGCGCTGTTCCCGCATCTATCGGTCTGGGAAAACATCGCCTTTGGATTGAAACGCGAGAAAATGCCAAAGCACGACATCGACGACCGTGTTGAGGCGATGCTGAAATTGACCCGGCTGGAGAAATTCGCCCGCCGCAAGCCGCATCAGATTTCCGGCGGCCAGCGCCAGCGTGTTGCCCTCGCCCGTTCACTTGCCAAACACCCGAAGCTGCTGCTGCTCGATGAACCGCTGGGCGCGCTGGACAAGAAGCTGCGCCAGGACACCCAGTTTGAACTGATGGACATTCAGGAGAAAACCGGCACCACCTTTGTGATCGTGACCCACGACCAGGAAGAGGCAATGACCGTGGCCTCCCGCGTGGCAGTAATGGATCACGGCAAGATCATCCAGGTGGCGACACCGGACCGGATCTATGAAAATCCAAACTCTGTCTATGTCGCCGATTTCATTGGCGACGTGAACCTGATCGAAGGCACGGCCAAGCCCAGCGGCAGCGACGCATACGCCATGTCCTGGCACGAAGGCCACGCTCCTTTGACGGTGAAGTCGCCGAATGCATTCTCCGATGGTCAAAAATGCCATCTGGCTATCCGGCCTGAGAAAGTAGCGATCAGTGCCGAACAGCCGGCCGGGGCGGACAACGCCGTCCAGGGCCGCATTCTGGATATCGCCTATCTGGGCAATATCTCCACTTACCATGTGGAACTGCCCACCGGCGCGGTGATCAAGGCGCAGACCGCCAACACCCGCCGTATCGCCCGCCGCGCCTTTACCTGGGAAGACACTGTCTGGCTGTCCTGGACCGCCACGGCAGGCGTTCTGCTGGCCGACTGATGCGCCGCTTTGTCCTGATTGCCATCCCCTATGTCTGGCTTCTGGCCCTGTTCCTGGTGCCATTTGCCATCGTGCTTAAAATCTCCCTGTCTGACTATGCGGTGTCGATCCCGCCCTATGTCCCGCAGTTCGACTGGGCCGAAGGCATCGCTGCCTTCATCGCGGAACTGGATTTCGAGAACTTCGTCTGGCTTACCGAAGATGACCTATATTGGAAGGCCTACCTCAGTTCCCTGAAGATTGCGGTTATCTCGACCTTTTTCACTCTGCTGGCCGGCTACCCCATCGCCTATGGCATGGCGCGCGCACCGGAAGAATGGCGCCCCACCCTGATGATGCTGGTGATCCTGCCCTTCTGGACGTCCTTCCTGATCCGCGTCTATGCGTGGATGGGCATCCTGTCGAACGAGGGGTTCCTCAATCAGTTTCTGATGTGGACAGGGATTGTTTCCGAACCGCTGACCATCCTCAACACCAATTCCGCGGTCTACATCGGCATCGTCTATACCTATCTGCCGTTTATGATCCTGCCGGTCTATTCGGCGCTCGAACGGCTGGACGGCTCGCTGATCGAGGCGGCAGAGGACCTTGGCTGCTCGCGCCTCACCGCCTTCTGGCTGGTGACAATTCCGCTGTCCAAAACAGGCATCATCGCCGGCAGTTTCCTGGTCTTCATTCCGGTGCTGGGTGAGTTTGTGATCCCTTATCTGCTGGGCGGTTCCGACACTCTGATGATCGGCAAGGTGCTGTGGGAGGAGTTCTTCTCCAACCGCGACTGGCCGGTGGCCTCTGCGGTGGCGGTGGTGCTGCTCTTGCTGCTGGTGGTCCCGATCGTGCTGTTCCAACGCCATCAACAGAAACAGCAGGAGGCAGAGCAATGAACCGTATGAGCTGGTTTAACGCCGTATCGCTGACCCTGGGCTTTGCCTTCCTCTACATCCCGATGGTCATTCTGGTGATCTTCAGCTTCAACGAAAGCAAGCTGGTCACCGTCTGGGCCGGGTTCTCGACCAAGTGGTACGGCGAATTGCTCCAGAATGAGGCGTTCCTGAACGCCGCCTGGGTGACCATCAAGGTGGCAGTGTTCTCCTCCACGATGGCGACCGTGCTGGGCACCATTGCCGCCTATGTGCTGGTGCGCGGCGGGCGGTTCATGGGGCGGACGCTGTTTTCCGGCATGATCTATGCGCCGCTGGTGATGCCCGAGGTGATCACCGGCCTGTCGCTGCTCCTGTTGTTCATCGGCATCGAACCAATGATCTCTCCGATTTTTCTCTACGCAGCCGAAGTTTGGAACCCGTTCATTGAAGGAATTGACGAGCGCATGGGATGGTCTCTCTTAGAGTATCTGAACATTGCGGAGAAATTTGAGCGCGGCGTTCTGACAATCGTGCTGGCGCATACCACATTTGCGATGTGCTATGTCTCAGTTGTGGTCTCTTCCAGGCTGGTGACCTTCGACCGCTCTCTGGAGGAAGCGGCTCTGGATCTGGGCTGTTCGCCGGCGGAGGCGTTCCGGCTGGTGACCCTGCCGATTATTGCGCCTGCGGTGATTTCCGGCTGGCTGCTGGCCTTCACCCTGTCCCTGGATGACCTGGTGATTGCCTCATTTACCTCCGGTCCCTCGGCCACCACCCTGCCGATCAAGATCTTCTCGGCCGTGCGCCTGGGCGTCAGCCCCGAAATAAACGCACTGTCGACCATCATGATCTCGATCGTCACCGTGGGCGTCATCACCGCCTCGCTGGTGACCAAGCACCAGGTGGCTCGGCAGAAGCGTGAGGAACAGGCTGCGGAGCGCACCTGATGCGCCGGATCTTCTCCGGCTATGCCTATGGTCCCGGCCCGCGCAGCAACTGCTGGTGGGACGAGACCATCCCGGCACCGGACTGGCCTGTTCTGGAAGGAGAAACTGCCGCCGATGTGGCGATCATCGGCGGCGGCTTTACTGGAGTATCAGCGGCCCTGCATTTGGCTGAAAGCGGTGCCTCAGTAGTCCTGCTGGAAGCAGAAACTCCCGGCTGGGGCGCCTCCGGGCGCAATGGCGGGTTCTGCTGCCTTGGCGGCTCGAAACTGTCGAGCGGCGCAATGCGCAGGGTTTTCGGCAAGCCCGCCGCTGACGCCTATGACGCCAGCGAAGTGGCCGCTGTGGACCTTGTAGACCAACTGCTGGAAACACACGGCATCAGCGCCGACACCCATTCGCGCGGGGAAACCCAGCTGGCCCACAATGAGAAAGCCGCACGCCGTCTGTCAGCCATTGCAAAGGAAATGCGGAAAGCTGGTGAAGAGCAGGAGTTTCTCTCCCGTCGCCAGCTGGCTGATCACGGCCTTAACGGCAGGTTTCATGCCGCGCTGACAACACCGGTGGGCTTTGCGCTGAACCCGCGCAAATACCTGTTCGGCCTGGCCGCCGCCGCCGCGAATGCCGGTGCAAGACTGTACCAGCGGAGCCCCGCCCGCTCTATCAGACATGCCGGCAGCGGATATGAAATAGAGACGAATAATGGACCCTTGAAGGCATCCAAGGTCATCATCGCCACCAACGGTTATTCCTCGGAGGATTTGCCGGATTGGCTGGCCGGGCGGTACATGCCTGCACAATCCACGGTCATGGTGACCCGCCCCCTGACAGAAACAGAGCTGCAGGCGCAGGGCTGGTTTTCGCATCAGATGGCCTATGACACCCGCAACCTGCTGCACTACTTCCGCCTGATGCCGGACAACAGGCTCCTTTTCGGGATGCGCGGCGGGCTGTTGTCCTCTCCCCGGGCCGAAGCCGGAATCCGTCGCAAGCTAAGGCAAGACTTCGAGGCAATGTTCCCGGAGTGGCATCAGGTCGAAACCACCCATTGCTGGTCCGGCATGGTCTGCTTGTCGCGCAATCTGGTGCCTTTCATCGGGCCGGTGCCGGGTCATCCGGGCCTGTTTGCCGGTCTCTGCTACCACGGCAATGGCGTTGCAATGGGCAGCTATGCCGGGCGCATTCTCAGTGATCTGGTGCAGGATATTCAACCGGAGCTGCCCTATTCTCCGGCGGTGCACAAGTTGCCGCGGTTTCCATTTGGCCGCACCCGCCGGCTATTGATGCCGCCAGCCTATGCGGTTTTGGGTCTGATGGACTGAAGCGCGGCACGCTCCAGTTCATAGGCCTGCCAGTCCCGCACCCCGCCGCGCTCTGCCCGCCACAGGCAATAGGCCGCCATCCGCCAGTGAAACCACGGCATCAGAGCCAGGGTTCTGCCCGCAACCCGCGGATCAGGATAGGCCTGCAGAAAGCTGTCTTCCTGCGATTTCGTCAGCGGCTCCCCCCGGTACATCAGCTGCATTGCCGGAGACAGGAACAACGCAAGGTCTTCCGCCGGATCACCGATCTGCGGGCACTGCCAGTCAATCAGCGTCAGCGTGCCATCATGCGCCAGCAGGTTGCCAGGCACCGGATCCCCATGGATCAGCTGCCTTTGCTGCAATGGCGGAACCCTGCCCAGCGGACGCAATCCAGCCAGCGCTTTCACGTCCTCGCACTCTTTCAGAATATCAAGGGTCTGCCGCTCCAGCGCGGCGCTGCCATTGACACCGTCCGGCAGCCCAGGCGGCGCGGCCAAATCATGCACCCGCCCCAGAAACCGGGCCACATGGGCTGTGTCTTCCTGCCATGGGCTGCCGTTGACATGCGCATAACACAGCCACCTTTGTCCCTCGAATGTCCCGGTCTGAACCAACGGCGGCACCATTCCGGTACCTGAAAGCGCCGCCAGAATTGCCCCTTCCCGTGCCGGATCATTGGAGAACAGCGGGTTGGCTCCGCCCTCGGCGTACAGCTTGATAACCAGCGCCCCGGCCCGCCAGACATGGTTTGACCGCCCGCCGGCCAGGCGCCGGGGGGCGGGAACATGCAGCCCGATTGCGGATAAATGCGCAAAGAAACTGGATTGGAACTGGTCTGTCAGCGGTTGCAGGGCGGACTCCGGAGCTTGGCCGCCCTGTTCTTAGACAGATTTTCCGCCAGCGCCTACTCCCGGATTACACAGCGGGTTCGCGCAACGCGCTGACCGAAGAGGCCAGGACCACCGAACCGCCCCGGGTGATCAGTCCAACTTCTCCACCCTGCATCCGGGTTTCGTTCACCTTGAAGTAGACTTCGGCATGTTCCGCAAGCAGCAGATCATCCCCTTTGCGGCTTTCAACAACAAAAGAATACTCTCCGGTTTCTACCGCATTTCCGTCGTCATCCAGGCCATTCCATTCATAAGGCTCCGCCGAAACCGGAAGTGTGACGCGCTGCACTTCAGTGCCGTTTTCATTTTTCACTACCAGGGTGACCGAGTCAGCAGCTGCTGCCGGGTTGGGTGCAATGGTGACCGAGCTGGTGCCATCGAAATAGCCTGGTGCAACTGCCCGGGCCTCCATCCCGACCCAGCCGGACAAAGCGGCCATGTTTGCCAGCCCAAGCTGCGATTGCAGCCCCTCGAGCAATGTATTGCTCTTGGTCTGCTGCTCCACCATGGAGAACTGCGCAAGCTGCGCCGCATATTCAGTCGAATCAAGTGGCTCCAAGGGGTCCTGGTTTGTCGCCTGCGCCGTCAGCATCTTCACGAATGTTTCGAAATCCGACGTCAGCCCTGAGGTTTGCTGTGAGGCCGCCGGCAGCGGATTGGATTGTGCCGCGGGGTTGCCTGCGGAAGTAACTGCTGTTGTCATGTGATCAAACCCTCATATCCACGCCGGCAGATCCGAGCCGGAGGTTTTGTATTGTTTTCTCGCCGGCGGCTTCAGCGCCATCGGTCCGTGCCCCCGCCGCTCCGCCATCGTGACCCGCACCTTCCTCAGTGCCATCACCATCTCCGCCGCTGCCCGCCTGGCCGCCGCTGAACTCGAACGAAATGTCCTCATAGCCCATTCGGCGGAATTCCTCGGCCAGCTCATTGATATGGCGGCGCATCAGATCTCCGGTTTCTGGGCGTTCTGTCTGGATAATCATCGTAATGCCGGTTTCGCTGGTCACCACGCGCATCTTGACGTGCCCTAGCTCCTGAGGGTTCAGGCTCACCTCAACCTTCTGGTCGCCTTTGGCAGCGAAGGCTTCGGCGATCTGGGCTGCAATCATCCGGGGCATTTCCGGCCGGTGCACCGTGTGTGAACCGAACGACGCTTCGGTCAGAAGCTGGCTCAACCCCGGGGCCTCTCCCGAAAGCCCAAGCGCGTGAAACGGCAGATCAGCCTCGCCTGCGTTTTCTGCCAAACCAGCGGCCAACAGCGGCTGAAACATGACCGAAGCTTGCGGGGCCGCCTGAACTGCGGGCACCGTGCTGAACTGGCCGGTACGGGATGTCCCAGAACCCGGTTTTCCTTCGGCAAGGGCTTCTGCCGAAATATCCTCCGAAACCTTGATGCTGACCGAGCCAAGATCCGGATTGCGCGATGTGTCCCGTGACGCAGGCAATCCGGCTGCAAGCGACTGCACCGCGCCTTGCGCGCCAGCGGCAACCGCCCGGGCTACACCTTCGGGCTGCCGGGCCTGCATTTGTTCAACGGCCTGCACATTTGGCTTCCCGGAAACTTTCTTGGCCGCCTCGGCATCCTCACCGGCCGCAGCGCTCTGAACGCCGCCAGAGGGGCTTGTGCCCTTCTGCCCTGCGACGTTCATCTCTGAACGGCTGCCGGAACTTTCCCCTGCAGCTGCCTTCCTGGCGGCAACCGCCTCCGGAATTGCCGCTGCACTCCCGGGGACTGCCTCCTTACCCCTAACCGGATGAGGTTCCTGCGGAGGGGTCCTTTCAGTTTCCGGCACCTGGGCTGCAGCCCCGGTGCTGGGCTTCGGCGAACCCGCAAGCTGACTTTCACCCGTGTTCTGGCTTGCCTGAACCGGTTGCGCATCGCCATGCGCAGCCAGTTTTGCCGCTGCGTTCCCAGCTTCGCCATTGGAAAGGTCAGCCTGTTGTGTCCCGTTCCGCTGCAGAGCCTGGCTTGCAGCGGTAATAGTTTCGTCAATGGCATCTGCGCTTGCGGCGTTTTGCGCAGTGCTTACTGTGCCCTCCGTTTGGGCATGAGCTGGCAAATCCGTCACCCCAGCAACATTGTTAGTGACCTGCTCCAACCCAAGAGCGGCAATATCCGGGTCCGCTGCAGACGGGTTTTCGGAAGTTGCGGGCAAGTCTGCCTTTGCCTCTTCTTGAGAAGAACTTTCTTTGCTGCCGTCGGTTTCAACAGACTTCGCGTCCGTCTCTTCCACTGATTCCGCAACAGGGGATTCGGCATCCGGAGAGCGCGCTGCGCCAGCCTCTTCGCCCTGGTTCGGTTCCGCAGTCATGTAATTTGAAAAATCTCTTGAACCGTCTGATTTATTTGAATTTCCAGATGCAGCAGACGCCGTTTTTCCGCCGGTGGCAGGTTCAACACCAAGGATCGAATTCATCATCATGTTCTGTTCCAGACATTCTATCTCGACTCGCAAAGACTTAGCCCAAAGCAGTTACGGCAATTTTAACCGGTTGCAGTGCAGTCTCGGAAAAATCGATGGAATTCGAGCACCAACCGGAGAACCGGACATGACTGATCTTTTGCCTATCCCGTTGCAAAGCGCATCGGCTACTGCCCCGGTGCGGCCCGCACACAAAGATCCGCTGCGTGAAGCCGCCATTGAGCTGGAAGCCTCATTTCTTGCAGAAATGCTGAAATCCGCCGGTCTCGGCGAAGCCAGCGACGCCTTTGGCGGCGGAGCAGGCGAAGAGCAGTTCTCCAGTTTTCTGATCCGCGAACAAGCCAACCAGATTGCCCGCTCTGGCGGCATCGGCCTGGCCGAATCACTTTATCACGCATTGAAGGAGACCCAAGGTGAGTAACCCGGACCCGCAACAACTCATTGATGATCTGGATCAGATCCTTGATCAGGAACGGACTGCCCTTATGGCGGGCGACCTGGCCAAGCTGGAAGACCTGCTGGCGAAAAAAGAAAAAATCATCGGCAAACTGAACTCCGTTTCTGAACTCGAACGAGAAGCACTGGAGCAGGTTCAGACAAAACTGACACGCAACCAGGATCTCTTGGACAGCGCGATGAACGGAATCCGGTCAGTTGCTGCACGGATGGCCGAATTGCGCCGAATCCGCAAAGGGTTGGACGTATACGATCAATCCGGACGCCGAACCCGCTTTGGCACCCGCAGCGGCGCCAAGCTGGAGAAAAGGGCCTGAGAGCAATTTGGGGAAAATTCTAAAAAACCAAATTCCGCCATTAGCACTCCCTTAGCAAATCCTGCGCCAAAGTCGCCTTGCACCTGATCAAGGGTGGCGCGGAAACCGGACGGTGGAACGCACAGTCAGAAAGACGTCACACAGCGCCCCGGAGGGGCAAGTAATTCAGGGGCCAAAGCGCCCCGCAGCTAAAGGAAAAAGCTATGACCAGCATTCTGACCAACAACGGCGCAATGGTTGCTCTGCAGACCCTGAAGTCCGTGAACAACAATCTGGAAGAAACTCAGAACCAGATCTCGACCGGTAAAGAGGTCGGCATGGCGAAAGACAACTCCGCTGTCTGGGCCATCTCCAAAACCATGGAATCCGACATCCAGGCCTACGAAGCCGTGGGCGACGCCCTGAACTTCGGCGAGGCAACTGTGGCGGTCGCGTCCTCCGGCATGGAGCAGATCGTTGAAACCCTGAAGGAAATGCGTGAACTGGCCGTTGCCGGCGTTTCGCAGAACGTTGACCACGACAAGATCGAAGCTGACCTGGCCAAGAAGAAGGAACAGATCGAATCGATCATCGACTCCGCAAGCTTCAACGGTGCCAACCTGCTTGACACCGCCGTGACTTCGCAGCTCGACGTTCTTGGCGGCATCAGCGCGACCGGCGACGTGATCACCGTTTCGGCGATCGACACCGGTGCGTCCCTGGATACCAGCGACATTGATGCTCTGACCTCCGCCAACGCAGCGGACGTTCTGACCCAGGTCGAAGCCCTGCTGACGTTTGCAATCGACGCCGCGGCCCAGCTGGGTGCGGACAGCAACCGCCTGTCCGATCAGAACGACTTCGTGTCGAAACTGACCGACTCGCTGAAGTCCGGTGTCAGCACCATGGCAGACACCAACATGGAAGAAGCGTCGGCCCGGCTGAAGGCATTGCAGACCCAGCAGCAGCTGGCGGTGCAATCGCTCTCCATCGCCAACCAGGCGCCGCAGACCCTGCAGCAGCTGTTCCGTTAACAGCCCTTACCGGGGCGCTGATGGCGCCCCGGTCTTCCCCTCTCAGAGAACCTGAAGAACAATACGTTAGGAAAACACGTGAATGCCCTTCTGAAGGCGAAGAGTGCCTATTCGGCGGCAAAGACCCCGACCCGGACAGCTAAGAATTTCGAGTATGAAGTGATTGCCCGGATCACCCGCAGGATGATTACGGCGACGCAAAAAGGCCGCGATGGGTTCAACGAGCTCGCCACAGCCCTGAACGACAACCGGAAACTCTGGTCCATTTTCACAGTAGACATCGCTTCGAAAGGCAATCCCCTGCCGGATGATCTCAAGCAGAACTTGTTCGAACTGGGAGAATTCACGAGACAACACACCACCAAAGTGCTTCAGCGCAAGGCCGATGTCCGGCCGCTGGTGGAAATCAATACGGCCATCATGCGTGGCCTCCGCAGCGGAGCATCCTGAATATGAGCGGACTTGTCCTGAAACTAGCCCCAAAGGAGCGCGTCCTGGTAAATGGTGCGGTGATTGAAAACGGCGACCGCCGCAGCCGTCTTTCCATTGTCACTCCAGACGCCAACATCCTGCGTCTTCGCGACGCAATCCATCCGGAAGAGGCCAATACGCCGGTGCGCCGGGTGTGCTACGCGGCACAGCTGATCCTGTCAGGTGATGCCGATCCCGAAGAAGAACGCCTGCCCATGCTGCGCCGGATCGAGGAGCTGAGCCAGGTCTTCACTGATCCAGACAGCCGCTCCTCCATCGCGGAAGCGACCGACGCTCTGATCAGCAACAACCATTACCGCTGCCTGAAAGCTCTTCGAACATTGCTGCCACGCGAAGACCGTCTGTTCGCAGTCCGGCCGTCCTAAACCCCGCCCGCCCCGGCTACCGATGCCAGGGCGGGTTTTAAACATCCCTGCCGGCCCCGCTCCCAAGGCAGTTTTCGTCACATGAAACCGGAGCTTGCAAGGGGCGCAGGCAGCATTGGCTGCCTAAAGCCAGACGTGACACTGTGCAAACTCAGCAGCATGCAGCCTTTTTGCTTGCCTGCTATCTTGGAGCGCTGCGTCCTATCCGGCAGCGATGCTGCCAAAGCTACTCTGCTCTGGCCGGCCGAACCGCGCATCCGGATTTGATATCAGCATTGCCAGGCGCATAAGTGGCCCGCAACCTATGGTTCTGAACTCGCTGCCATTCAGTGTTGCTGGTTTTGGTTTATACGCCAGGAAATGCTTCGCAAAATTCCAGGCCGGATGGAAACAGGCTAATGGCGTTTGCCAGAGTGATACCGACTTTCTTCCAAGAATTTACTGCAGCTGGCACAGCTGCATTTGCTGCGCCGATTGCAGGGATTCAGGCGGTCCGGCTGCCGCGGTACGTCTGCTATCGCCAGAACAGCTGAAGGTGCTTGGCAAAATCACGGAAACTGTCGTCTCCTGATCCCCGAACGGTCTCCGCAGACCCGATCGCACAGCCGTGTCAGCTCACGACCAGCATGTAAAAGGAGCTCAGACCTTGGCTTGGCAGGATACGCGTCAAGGGGCTCTGTTGCGCAAATCGGGTGAGGGATTCATCTCATGAATCCAGCGTGATAGCTGGAGGGCATGAGCAGACCAACACCCCCGACCTACAAGATCAAGAACTGGCGGGCCTATAACGAAGCGCTGAAGCGTCGTGGCTCTCTGACGATCTGGTTCGATCCCGAGATGACGTGGGAGGCCCGGCCGACCGGCAAGAGAGGCCGACAGCCCATCTATAGCGACGCCGCGATCAAGACCTGCCTGACGATGAAGGTGCTGTTCCGTATGGCGCTCAGGCAGACGACCGGCTTCGTGGAAAGTCTCCTGCGATTGAGTGGATTGGACTGGTCGGTACCGGATTTTAGCACGCTTTCACGCCGCCAGAAGTCTCTCGCCGTGAACATCCCGTATCGTGGTTCTGAGGGGCCGCTACACCTGCTGATCGACAGCACTGGGATAAAGGTAGAGGGCGAAGGCGAGTGGAATGCGCGCAAGCACGGTGGCTCGAAACGCCGCGTGTGGCGCAAGGTTCACCTCGGTATCGACGAAAAGACACTGGAAATCCGGGCAGTCGAGTTCACCAGTAGCAACATTGGTGATGCGCCCATGCTGCCGGAACTGCTTAATCAGATCCCGCCCGAGCAGGAGATCGGCAGTGTCACGGCAGATGGCGCCTACGATACGCGCAAGTGCCACGATGCCATCGCCAACCGAGGTGCCAATGCCGTCGTCCCGCCCCGCAAGAACGCCAAGCCCTGGAAACCCGACACCGCAGGCGCGATTGCGCGCAACGAAGCGCTGCGGGCGTCGAAATACCTTGGCCGAGCGCTTTGGCGGAAATGGAGTGGATACCACCGCCGAAGTCGTGCCGAAACCAAGATGCACTGCATGAAACTGCTGGGACAAAGACTGATGGCACGGGATCCTGGACGTCAGGTTGCCGAGCTTCAGCTCCGTGTTGCGGTCATGAACGGATTCACCGCGCTTGGCATACCCGTCACAGAGGCAGTGGGATAAGTCCGTCTGGGGAAAGGGGAACCTTGGCCCTCAACCGATTTGCGCAACAGAGTCGCGCCAAGGTAATGGGCCCAGATCCGGGCTTTCGGTCATCCCGGTAATGAAATTGTCAAGTTTCAGCGCCCGGCCTTGGCCCGGCGCAACATAAGCATAAGCCGGTTGAAGCTGCTGGTGATACCCTCTGGATCCTCACGGCCAAAGAACGCATCCAGTTCCGGCCACAGTTTCACCGCCTGGTCCAGCACAGCATCATTGCCCTCGGCATAAAGACCGGCCCGAATCATGACCTCCGACTGCTCATAGGCCCCCAGGAATTTGCGCACTTCCTGAATGACCGTATTCTCATCGGCTGAGGCCGCGGCAGGCAAGCTGCGCGACACTGATCGGGAGACATCGATCGCAGGAAACCGCCCGCGTTCGGCGATCTCGCGATTCAACACGATGTGCCCGTCCAGAACACCGCGCAGGATATCAGCAATCGGCTCATCCATATCCGAACCAGCCACAAGGACACTGAACACAGCAGTGATATCACCCTGACCGTCCCCGCCCGGCCCGGCGCGTTCGCAGAGACCGGTGATCAACGGGGTCACCGACGGCGGGTATCCGCGGAGCGCGGGAGCTTCACCCGAAGCAGCGGAAATCTCCCGGTGCGCTTCTGCAAAACGGGTGACCGAATCAGCCAGAAACAGGACGTTTTTGCCCTGATCCCGGAAATGCTCCGCCACAGTCATGGCAGCCCATGCACAGCGGCGGCGAACCAAGGCAGACTGATCGGATGTTGCCGCCACCACAACGGCGCGGCGCATACCATCCGGTCCCAGCACCTGTTCGACAAAGTGATTCACCTCGCGGCCGCGCTCTCCGATCAGTGCGATCACGACAACATCGGCCTCCATGCTCTGCGCCAGTTTGGCCAGCAATGAAGACTTGCCAACCCCGGAACCCGCGAAAAGCCCTACCCGCTGCCCCCGCACGATCGGGAGAATCGTATTGAGTACCGCCTGGCCAGTGGCCAGCCGCTCCCCCATTGAGCGCCGGCCGGCAGCTTTGGGCGGGGGCGCCATCAGGTCGCGGGGCTCGGAACCAGGCAGCATGGGGCGTCCATCCAGCGGCTCTCCAAAGGGATCAATGACCCGGCCAATCCAATGATCGCTGGGAGAAAACTCCGGTGACGGATGCAGTAAAACCGGGTCGCCAATGGCCGCGCCGTCCGGCGCACGATCTGGCAACATGCTGATTTTACTCCCACTAATTTTTAGAACTTCACCATGCAAGGAATTTTGAGGACCGCGGCGCAACACCAGCCGGTCACCGATCCGGGCCGCCGCGGCGAGACCGGAGATTTCGATCTCTCCACCCGAAATCCCTGTCACCCGCCCGACTTGGGTTACCAGGCGCTTGCCGGCAATTTGTCGGGTTAGTGCTTGCAGCTCTGCTTTCATCGCAGCGGCCTCCCTTGATGTCCTGAAAACAATTTCTAAAGGAATCGGGGTTAAGCCTTGATTGAAATCGATCAAGGGAGAAACCCTGGTGTTCACAGAATTGAACGTATTCAAAATTGCCTATTCAATGGCGACCCATGCCGGCAAACGCCAGGCATTGGTTTCACAGAATATCGCCAATGCCGATACCCCGGGTTACCACTCCAAGGATATCAAACCTTTCAAAGAAGTTTTTGCCGCAGGCGCCCGCCCGGCCAGCATGATCGCATCCCGTGGCAGCCATCTGAATGGCACCTCTGGCAGCAATCTGGACTGGGCTGTCACGTCAACAGACGCAGGCAGTGACCCCAATGACAACTCGGTGTCCGTCGAAACCGAGTTGCTGAAGGGGGTTGAAACTGCGCGTCAGCATAAGCGTGCCATGACGATCTACAAATCCTCCATGAATATTCTGCGCGCCAGCCTGGGCAAAACCTGAGGGGAATGAGCGATGAGTGAATTTTCCAGAGCCCTCTCCGTCACCGCCAGCGGCCTCAAGGCCCAAGCCTCGCGGCTTCGGCATGTATCAGAAAACATCTCCAACGCAGACACTCCTGGTTACCGCCGCAAAACCGTGCCGTTTGAAGCTGTTCGCGAGCTTCAGACCGATGTGGAGCACGTTCGCACAGGCCGGGTAACCCTGGACCGGCGCGACCTGGAAGAGGTGTATGATCCCTCGCATCCGCTGGCAGACGAAAGCGGGCATTACAAAAGCTCGAACGTCGATCTGATGATCGAGATCGCCGATGCCCGGGAAGCCCAGCGCAGCTACGAGGCCAATCTGAAGATGTTCGAGCAAACCCGATCGATGTCAGCCTCGCTGATGGACCTTTTGAGACGATAACCGAAATTTTTGGAGATCCAGAATGGATATTCGCAGTCTTTCCGCCGCCAGCGGCTACGCCGCCGCCCGCCCTGCCACCAAAGCTGACCCGAACCATGAGGCCGCCAGCGCTGGCGCCCGTCTTAGGGAGAGTTTCGAGAGCTTTGCAACGACCTTGCAGAGCAGCGAGCAAGTCTCCGTGCAGGCTATGACCTCTCAGGCGGATCCGCACGCCCTCGTGCAGGCGCTTGCACAGACCGAACTGGCGGTTGAGACCGCTGTCACCGTGCGCAACAAGGTGGTCGAGGCCTACCAGGAAATCCTGAGAATGCCGGTCTGAGCCATGATGAGCGAAAGCCTCTTCTATGACACCCTGCGCCAGGCCATGTGGGCAGCCGTCACAATGTCGACGCCGATTCTGGTTGTCGCCCTGACCGTTGGCCTGTCCATCGGCCTGTTCCAGGCTCTGACCTCCGTGCAGGAAATGACACTGACCTTTGTGCCCAAGCTGACAGCCATCATTGTCGTGTTCTGGATGACGATGGGCTTCATGACACAAACTCTTGTGGCCTTTTTTGATGGCCACATTGTTCCGATGATTGCCGGAGGTTTTTAATGGAAGCCGCAGGTTACGCCACACTTTCCCGCCAGTCGGGGCTGATGCGCGAAATGCGTGTCATTGCAAACAACATCGCGAACTCCGCCACCACCGGCTATCGCCAGGAGGGACTGATTTTCTCGGAATTTGTACAGTCCGCGCCCGGCCAACAGTCGCTGTCGATGTCACGCGCGAACATCTTCAACACCTCCATGGAGCAGGGCCAGCTTACCAAAACCGGCGGCACTTTCGATTTCGCGGTGGAAGGCGACGGCTTCTTCATGGTCGAAACCCCTCAGGGCGAGCGCTTGACACGTTCCGGCGCCTTCTCCCCGAACTCTGCTGGCGACCTTGTTACCATGGATGGTTACCGGGTCCTGGACGCTGGCCGCGCACCGGTTTTCGTGCCTCCGGATGCCGGCAAAATCGAAGTGGGTGCCGACGGCTCTATCAGTGCAAACGGCCGCCTGCTGGGACAGCTCGGGCTTTTCAAGCCGGTGGAGAGCCACGCGCTGGTGCGCGAAGACGGGGTGATGTTCCGCGTTGAAGGTGAAATCGAGGAAACCCTCGACGCAAGTGTCCTGCAGGGCTTCCTGGAAGGATCCAATGTGAACGCGATTTCCGAGGTGACCCGGATGATCGAAGTCCAGCGCGCCTATGAGATGGGCCAAAGCTTCCTGGAATCGGAAGACGAGCGCATCCGCAATGCCATCAAGAACTTGATCAAGACCTAGGAGAATCCAGATGCGTGCCTTGAAGATCGCCGCGACCGGCATGAGCGCCCAGCAGCTGCGGGTGGAGACAATCTCCAACAACCTCGCAAACATGAACACCACCGCCTACAACGCGCGGCGTGCCGAGTTCGCCGACCTGCACTACCAGCAAATCTCGCGGGCTGGCACGGTAAATGCCTCCGACGGCACCGTGCTGCCAACCGGCGTGCAGGTGGGGCTTGGTGTGCGCGCGGCCGCGGTATCGGTGCATTTGGCACAAGGCGCGCTTCAGCAGACCAACAACGATCTGGATGTCGCCATCGACGGCAAGGGCTACCTGGAAGTGACACTGCCTTCCGGCCAGACGGCCTATACCCGGGACGGGGCGCTGAAACGCACGGCCGAAGGTTTGATTGTAACGTCCGACGGGTTTGCAGTTTCCCCTGAAATCACGATCCCTGACGACGCCACCAGCATCTCGATCAATGCCGAGGGCGAGGTCTACGGTTATTTCAACGAAACCACCGAAGGCCAGCTTCTGGGCCAGCTTTCGCTTGCTAGCTTCACCAATCCCAAGGGTCTCGAAGCGATCGGCAGCAACCTGTTCACTGAGACCGAAGCCTCTGGCACAGCCAGTTTGTCCACCGCTGGCGAAGACGGCCTGGGCACCTTCCGCCAGGGGTACCTGGAAGCCAGTTCGGTTGATGCGGTACGCGAAGTCACGGAACTGATCGAAGCCCAGCGCGGCTACGAAATGAACGCCAAGGTCATCTCCGCTGTCGACCAGATGATGGGCGCAACCACGCAGGTGCGCTGATGAAACTTCTCCTTGCCTGCCTGACTGCCGCAACTCTCTGTGCCCCGCCGGTCTGGGCGGATTACCTGGTGCCGACCCGCACGATCCGCGCCAAAGCAATTTTGAGCGCCGAAGATCTGGCGCTGAAAAAGGGCGAAATCCTTGGCGCGCTGTCGGATCCTGCGGACGTTGTCGGCCTGGAAGCACGCGTCGCTCTTTATGAAGGCAGACCTCTTCGAGCAGGCGATATCGGCCCGCCTGCCATTGTTGAACGCAACGATCTCGTGACTTTGATCTTCCGCCAGGGCGGACTTTCCATCGCCGCAGAAGGCCGGGCGCTTGGCCGCGGCGCTGCCGGCGAGGCTGTCCGGGTCATGAACCTTTCATCCCGCGCCACCGTCACCGGCCGTGTCGCTCAAGACGGCTCTGTTGAGGTAAACTGATGTCCAAGAAACTCTCTCCCGTCAAACCACTGCTTTTCGGCCTCGCCTTGCTGGGGGCCTGCGGCCGGATGGATCATTTGGGCAAGGCGCCCTCCTTCACCCCGGCGAATGAATCGCCGGAGCATGTTGCAATGCTATACCAGGGTCTGCCCGCGCAAACCCAAACCCGGCGCACCGTTGATGGCGCGTCGCTATGGAGCGGTTCTCAACAATCACTGCTCGGAGACCGCCGCGCCATCAAGCGCGGTGACATCTTGACCGTGGTGATTGAAATCGACGAAGAAGCGGAGATCTCCAACGACACCAAGCGGTCGCGTTCAGGGTCCGAAAGCCTGAACGTGCCGCACCTGCTTGGCCTGCCGCAGCGCCTGGACGAAAAGCTTCCGGATGGTGCGTCATCCGCTGATGCAGTTGAGCTTGGCAGCTCCAGTTCTTCGGGCGGCAAGGGATCCGTAAAGCGCAGCGAGAAGCTGGAATTGCGGGTCGCCGCAACCGTAGTCGACGTGCTGCCCAACGGTGTTCTGGCAATCAGCGGCACCCAGGAATTGCGGGTGAACTTCGAACTGCGGGAGCTTTTGGTCACCGGCTATGTCCGGCCACAGGACATCAGCCGCCAGAACGAAATCACATACGACAAAATCGCCTCTGCCCGCGTCTCTTATGGCGGCCGCGGCCAAATCACCGATGTGCAGCAGCCCCGTTACGGCCAGCAGTTGCTTGACGTTGTTCTGCCGTTCTGAGGATTGTCATGCTGTCCAAACTTCTGCCAGTCATTTTGCTGATCATCGGAACCGCAGGCGGCATCGGCGCCGGCATTATGCTGGCGCCCGCACCTGAGGAAGACCACGCCGCCACCAGTGATGAAGCGGCTCCTGTCCCCTCCGCCGCAGAGGATCACTCCGAAGAAAGCGAAGAGGATCTGCGCGAATACGTCAAAATCAACAACCAGTTCGTTGTGCCGGTTGTTGATCGCGACCAATTGACCTCCCTTGTGGTGATTTCGCTCAGCCTGGAAACGGCCAAAGGCACCAGCGAGAAAATACGGACCTACGAACCCAAACTGCGGGATGTCTTCCTGCAGGTTCTGTTTGACCACGCAAACATGGGCGGGTTCCGCGGGGCCTTCACACGCTCCGACGTGCTTGAGCCGCTGCGCACCGCTCTGCGTGAAGCCGCGCAGAAACATGTCGGCAAAGGGATTTATGACGTCCTGATCATGGAAATCTCCCGTCAGGACGTATGACCAGTCCGTACCGCACGACAAAAGGGCCGGTCCTGCAGGACCGGCCCCTTTCTGTTTGAAAAGCATCCAAAGATTTCAGCTGTCCAGCAGCCTGTCCATAAACGCTTTCGCCTGCGCAGCCTTCTGGCGCTTGCGCTCGGTTGCCGCCATGGTTTCCACGGCGTGCTTGCGGCCAAATGCCGTGCGCAATTGATCCATCATCCTCAGCTTCTGAGCCGTCGCCTTGGCCAGATCCATGTTCAATTGGCGCCGGGTGCGGGAGTGCCAGCCCTCCCACAAAAGATCTGCACCCAAGGCTTTCATCGCGTGATCGCCGCTTGCCTGTTCCCGCGCGGCCTGCACTTGCTCGTTGAGCTTGGCCAGCTGGCCGCGCAGCTCCGCTTCCCGTGCCAGCGCAGGCTGGATCTTTGCGTGCTCCTGCATGTACTGCGCAGCGGTTACGGCCGCCATCTGGTCGAGCATCTTCTGCTTCATGTGATTTTCCCCTTGGCGCGCTTTCGCATTTCCTCGGCAAAGCGGATTGCCGCCGCCACCGGCGCATAGTGTTCTTCCAGAATCTCGTCGCCGATTTCGACTGCTGCATGCAAAGCCCGGGCCGTGGGCGGGTCGCTGTGTATCGGCACCGCATTTTCATTGGCCACACGCCGGATCGCCGCAGCCACTTCATCAACCCCCTTGGCAACGCAAACCGGCGCGGCTCCCTTTTCGCGGCTCCATTTCAAAGCAACCGCATAGTGGGTCGGGTTGACGATCACCACGTCGGCATTCGGCACCTCGGCCAGCATCTGGCCCATCGCAATCTCCTGGCCGCGCTGGCGTCTCTTGCCTTTCACATGCGGGTCGCCCTCGGCATCCTTCATTTCGTCCTGGATTTCCTTGCGCGACATCATGTTCTTGCGGCGGTGTTCAGCGTGCTGGAACACTGCGTCAACGACCCCGATCGCCAATGATATGACGAGAGCCAAGAACAGAAACTCCAGTGCGAGCTGCGACAGCATCAGCACGACCGATTGCGGCCCCGTGCCCGAGGACGAAATCATGTCCGGGAGCCGATGGCTCAAATAGACGCCGAGGCAAACGGAATAGAGCACCAGCTTCAGAAAGCTCTTCAGGAATTCGAAGAGCCCCGCGCGGCCAAGCTTGTTTTTGGCATTGGATATGATCGACAGGCGCGACAGTTTCGGCTCAAGCTTGCTGGGCGCAAAGACCATCGCACGCTGGCCGATGATGGACAGCAAAACCAAGGCAAACGGCACCAGGAACCAAGGCAGAATTGGCCTCAGCAGACTGCCTGCAAAGCCACCTGTGGGCGCAGTTGCGGACCCGCCGTCAAAGAACAGCGGCGCCAGCCTGTCGGGCTGATCCAGAAAAGCCATCAGCGCGGTTCCCATCCCCTCCACACTGGCGCTTCCTGTCGCGTAGAAGGCAACAATAAGCCCCAGATAGGCAGCTGCCACAGACAAGTCGGTGGACTTGGCAACTTCGCCCTTCTCACGCGCCTTGCGGAGTTTCTGTTCCGTTGGCTCAAATGACTTATCAGAATCGTCGTCTTCACCGCTCATGGCATTCCGACTCCGGGGTTGGAAAGAAAAGTCATCAGCGCCCGGGACCAGACATCCAAAATCATCGGACTGCCGACCATCAGGATGAACAACCCAAAGAAGGTGATGACCGGTGCGCCGACCATCGCCACCATAAGCTGAGGCATAGCCCGGTTAATGACACCAAGCGCCAGGTTGTAGATTACGGCTGTGACCACAAAGGGGGCTGCAAGCGTGAAAGCCATGGAGAAGCTCTCCGATACGCGGAACACGCCCCATTCCGTCAGTCCGGCCGCGACAGGGAACTGACCCGCGGGAAACATCTGATAGGATCCGATCAGCAGCTCCGCAATGCGGACATGAAGCCCCATCATGACCGCAAGGGTCACACCGGAAATCATCAGCACAGCCCCAAGTGCTGGCATTGGTTCTGCACCGATGCCGCCAAGGACCTGAGACAAGGAGGTGCTTTGCGCAGCCATCGTGCCGGCCGTCTGGAGCGCCAGAACAAACATTCGTGCGCCCACGCCGATCGCCAGGCCGATAATCGCTTCGGTCACCGCAAACCGCGCATAATCCATGACCCCGTCCGGTTCAGGAAAGGGCGGCAGTGCAGGCGCCACCACAAAGGTGAATGCCACAGCAATCGCCAGTTTGACGCGGGTCGGAACATAAAGCTCCCCCATTGCGGGCAGCACTGAAACCATTGCCGACACCCGCAGGAAGACGATTGCCGCATGCCAGAATCCTGACCCCAGAAGCAGCACCAGCTCCGGCGGCAGGAAATTCAGATTCATGCCTGAACCATCCCGACCAGGGCCGGCCGCGCTTCGAGTCCGATTTCCTCGAAGGACAGGACCGGATTTGTGATTCCGCGCGACTTCAGGATGGTTTTCAAATACCGGCGACGGCGGGTGGACGTCACCACTGCGGCAAAAACCCCCTGATCGGTAATCGTCCCCAGCTTGTCACTCAGCCCGTCTGCAAGCCTGTTGAACAAGTCGGGCGGCAAAGCGATATCCAGCCCAGCGCCCTGTGAATCAACTTGGTAAGTCGAGAACTTGTCTTCCCACTCCGGTGCCAGCTGGATCAGCGGAATGGTGCCGTCTTCGCGCTTCATTTCGGCGACCAGCTGGAATCCAAGGCGCTGCCGCACATGTTCGCAAATCAGCTCCGGCTGGGTGGTGTGCATCCGTGCTTCGGCAATCGATTCAAGGATCAACGGCATGTTGCGGATCGAAACCCGCTCTTCCAAGAGCAGCCGCAACACCGCATGCAGGGTATCCATCGGCACCTTGTCCGGCACCAGCGCATCCAGCAGCTTGCGGTTTGCTTCAGCCCGGAAACCGTCGGAGAGCTGAGTCATCTCATCCAACAAACGGCGCAGCGACTTGAGCGACAGCAGACGGGAGAAGTTCTGTTTGATGATTTCAAGAAGATGAGTTGCCAGAATTTCAGGCGGCGTCACAACTGTTGCGCCGGCCAGCGCGGCCTGTTCCTGCGACTTGGCAGAGATCCAGCGGGCTGGAGCCCCGTAAACCGGTTCAGTGACGTCCGTTCCGGGCGGCAGGGCATCATGATTGTCCGGCATCAGTGCCAGAACCATTTCCGGATGCAATGTGCCGCGCACTTGCTCGACACCTTGCACTTTGATCACGTAAGTGCCCCGCTCCAGTTCATGCTGATCTGTCAAGCGGATCTCGGGCAAGATCAGGCCGAATGTGGTGGCGATATGAGACCGCATATTGGCAATCCGCGCATCCAGGCCTGTGCCCGCATCCAGCACCATGCTGACCAGATCCGGCGAGAACTCCAGATGCAGATCATCCAGGTCCAGGATATCACCCAGCGGCCGGGATGCCGTAGGATCCGAGGCTTCCTCGATCTTTTCTTCGATCTCGGCTTCGGCATCGTCCCTCTTTTTCTTGGCCACACGGTATGCAACGTAGCCCAGCACACCGCCGCCGGTGACAAAAGGCAGGAACGGCAGACCTGGAACCAAGGCAAACAGCACCATCAGTACTGCAACCGTGATCAGCGCTGCCGGGTGACGGCCGAACTGATCGAACAGGGCAATATCCGTTGAGCCAGTCGTGCCGCCGCGAGCCAGCAGCAGCGCTGCTGCAATGGAGATGATCACCGAAGGGATTTGCGATACCAAACCGTCGCCTACGGTCAGGATGGCATAGGTCTCAAACGCGCTGCCGACCGGCATACCATGGACAAGAACGCCCATGATCAGACCCATCACCAGGTTCAGCAGCGTAATCAGCAGGCCTGCAACCGCGTCACCCTTGACGAACTTCGAAGCACCGTCCAGCGACCCGAAGAATGTGGTTTCCTGCTGATCGCGCTCCCGGCGTTCCTTGGCGGTCTGGTGGTCAATGGCGCCTGCTGACATGTCAGCGTCAATTGCCAGCTGCTTGCCCGGCATCCCGTCCAGGGCAAAGCGGGCGCCCACTTCGGCCATCCGAGCAGCACCCTTGGTGATCACCATGAAGTTGACGATCAAGAGAACGCCAAACACCACAAGTCCCAGGAAAACGCTGCCGCCCATGACGAACTGGGCAAAGCCTTCGATCACACCTCCCGCCGCATCGGTGCCTGTATGCCCCTGCCCGATGATCAATTTGGTCGAGGACACATTCAACGACAATCGCAGCATCAGCGACGCCAGAAGAATTGTTGGGAAGGAAGAAAAATCCAACGGCCGCTCGATGAAAAGCGTGATTGTAAAGATCAGGATGGCCAGCGCAAAAGAGGTTGCCAGGCCGACATCCAGAACCCAGGCCGGCATCGGCAGGATCATCATCACGATGATCGCCATCAAAGCCAAAGCCAGAAGCACCGTCGGACTAAAAAGTTGCTCTGTCGTCAGTTTAGGCACAGGTCACGCCTCGCTCGTTGGATTTCACGCTCGAGTTGAAGTGCCGGCCACGAAGCCCAGTCAGCGGGCAGGCAGGGTTATAAACAGATCCGAATTTTTGCTGTGACGCCCGCAGCGGAACGGGAATCGGGCAAGATACCATTCGCATCTTATGAGAACCAAACTCCCCCCTGCCGGCCGGACAGAAGAGCGGCACGATTTCCATTGAACGAAGTTTAACCAGCGCACGCGCGCTTAAATCGGCTTTGCAGCCTGCGGCCGCTGCGCGCTGAAACAGCCCATGCGGGCCAAAGAATATGTAGTTGTCCGGCATTCTGCCCGTTCCAAATCAGGATTCACCCGTTTTTGACGTTACCGGCAGGCGGTTGACAAAGTGTTATCAGAACTATCACCGGCTGCCGCATGGAAACGGCAGCCGGTGAAGCTTTAGTGCCGGGCTTGATTTACTGATTTGCGGCAGGCTGCGCACGACCTGTGCCGATTTGGCTCAGTAGGTCGGCAATACCGCCCCGCGTTCCTTCACTGCTTTCAACCAGCGCCCTGGCATGGGCCAGTGGTGCCAGGCCCACAGGGTCCTGAGCTGTCTCGCCGATCTGCGAGGTTACCGACGCAACGGGTCCGAAAGAGTCTGCAGCGTCTGTCCCGATTGCTTCGATTGCACCCAGGTTTTCAGAATGCCAGAAACCGCGGGCGGCAGCATCTGCCTCATCTTCAGCCAGAAGATATTCCCCCGCCCGTCCGTATTCTCCGTTACGCCACAGGGCCTGTGCGCGCATCCGGTTGGCTTCGGCTCCGTCAAGACCCATCAGCTCCACAAGGGCCCGGTGCGGTTTATCAAGATCCAAGGCTGCTTCGGCCATCAGCAGGCGGCGGGTTTCATCATCCGATTCCAACGCGAGTTTGGTCAGCAGCTCCTGGGCCTGGCTTGCAAAGCCAAGATTCAGCAGCCTGCGCGCCACCTGCGCCGCCACCGGCGCTGCCTCAGCCGGCGTGGCCTGTTTGGCAAACACCAGGGAATACTGAAGGAATGTCACGTCATCTGCACGCTCTGTCAGAAGCAGCATCAGCGGCTCCATCGCCTCGGCCCGCGCGATCGGCCCGTCCCTGTCTGACACGCTCTTCAGTTCCCCGAAGGCTTCGTGGAATTGCCCCATCAGCGCCAATGATGCGACAAGAGCGTGACGCAAATCCGCACCCAGTTCAGTTTCGCGGTTTTCCAGTTCATAAGAGGCAATCAGATCCGGCACATCCGGTGACAAAGCCTTACGTTCCTTGACGCTGAGCGCAACCAGGTCAATCAGTGCGGCAGGCGCGTTGCCAGTCCGCTCGGCGACTTCGCTGGTAAGCTCCTCCGCCATCGTTTCGGTATCGCCTTCCAGCTCAGCAATTGCGGCTTCAGCCAGGTTAATCTCGGGAACTTCCTCCACTCCGGTCCGGTCCACCGACCGCAGCACGGCCTCGGCAACGTGATGATTGCCGGCTTCTGCAAACATTTTGCTGACCCTCGGACCAAGATGCACCCTCAAGTGCACAGGAAGTTTGGAGAACGCCTGCTGAATGGCATCAGAGTTTGCGCTGCGCTTCACAGCACCATCGGCCAATGCCCCCCACAATGCGCTGTCGCCGTCACAGCGCTGCTGCCCGGAAAGCGCGTGGTTGACTGGCAAGGGGGTACCGTCCATCAGCTTTGCCAATGTCTCCAGCAATGCCGCTTCCGGACTATCCTGCTGCTCAGGCGGCAGGAACGTCATGATTGAACGGGCCTCAGCGCCAAAGCTAAAGTACAAGTAGAGCCGCGCAAGCGCCTGGACCGTTTCCGGATTCACATCATCAAATTCCCGAACCAGACCGCTGCGCAGCAGGGCTACCTGATCTGAAAACGGGCTGTCATCGCCCCAATTCTGAATGGCAACATCCCGGTCTTTCAGGCAATGCGACTGTTCGCCATTGTCATCCATCAAGGCGGCGATCAGCCCGGTTTCCCGGTCAATTGCAGAAGTAACGGAGATATGGTCCAGCGGATCAAGCGGCCTGCCAGTCCCGCCGAGCGGATCCAGCCCAGCAGAGGTTTCCGCGGACGGAACACCATCAAGCGTGACATTCAAAAGGCCTTGGTTGGCAGCTCTTCCAATTTGCTGCAGCAGCCGGCGTTCAGATTCGCCAACCGCAGCCGCGCGCTCAGATTCGTCCATATCGAGCAGCAAACCCGTCTCGGGTATACTGACTGGTGCTGCCTCTTCCGCGACGACCATGTCAGGTTCCGGAGCCGCTTCCTCCGCCCTGGTCAGACCGCCTAACAGCGGCAGTTCCAAATCCTTCAGGTCCGGCACGGACCCCTCGGCCACGGCAGAAGCGGAAGCTGCGCCCGCAGGCGGCGGACCCGCCTCTTCGCCCGGCCGCGCTGTTTGCGTGCGCTCCCGTTGTCCAGAAATCGCCGCTGCGAGTTCAAGCGCAAGACGCGCATCTGCTGCAGCCGGCTGGGAGAATCCAAAACGGTAGCCCGTTTCAGGAACCAGGGTCGTGAGCGGCAGAACGGATGCCGCTGAACTGAACTGCGGCTTCGCAGCTGGTTTGCCGCCGTCACGGATGTCGATTACCAGGTATCCATCCTTCTGAACGTAGGATGTAACGGTGCATTCGCATCCCAGCTGCAGGCGCAGTGGCTGGCCCGGACCGTTTTGCGCCAATGATTGCAGCCGGGTCCGGGGGATCAGGTTAAAGACGCGCGACGTATCAAAAACAGCTTCGGGCGCAGCAATGTTCACCGTTGCTGTCATACCGCTTTGTGTCAGCGACCAGTCTGCCCCGTTTGGAAGCCGCATCACAAGACGCGTGAACCCCTTGTGCTCGCCTGAGCGGGTCACGATTGTCTGCGCGTGGACAGCACCCGACGTCAGCAGAAAAGCTGCGGTGGCAAATGCTCGCCAGATCATGCTGCGTCCTGTTTCACCGATTTGAGGGCTTCTTCAAGTTCCGAAAAGCCTGGACGGAAGTGCGAGGGAGTGTTCTGGCGGCCGACCTCGATGCAGATGGCCGCGGCATGATTGTGCAAGTTGGCGACCAGCACTTCGCGGATCAGCTGGTAAAAGTGGGAATCCTCTTCGACCACGGCCTTCACCTTGCCCGCAAAAGGCGCAACCAGGCCGTAGGACAGGAAAACACCAAGGAACGTGCCAACCAGCGCGCCGCCAATCAGCTTGCCCAGTACTTCCGGCGGCTGGTCGATCGACCCCATGGTCTTGATCACACCCAGAACCGCCGCAACAATCCCAAGCGCGGGCAGACCATCAGCCATGGTCTGCAGCGCGTGGCTGGAGTGCAGCGCGTGATGGAGATTGGCCTCCATGCGCTTTTCCAGAACCTCCTCGACCTGATGCGGGTCATCATAGTTCATCGAAGCCGAGCGCATTGTGTCGCAAATCAGGTTCACTGCTTCCTTGTCACCCAGGATCTTGGGGTACTTGTTGAAAACAGAAGAGTTCTCCGGATCCTCGATATGCTGTTCCACTTCAACCGGATTGGCCCTCGCAATTCGGATCAGCGCGAACAGCAGGCAAAGAAGATCGCGGTAGTCATCCGGCTTCCACTTGGGGCCCTTGAACACCTTCCCAAGGTCCTTGAGCGTGTGCTTCACGCCGCCCATGTCATTGGCAATGAGGAAAGCACCGACCGCAGCCCCGCCGATCATCATCATTTCAAACGGCAGCGACTTCAGGATGATCGCCATCTTGCCGCCGGCCAGAAGGTATCCGCCGAACACCATGGCAAAGATCACCACAATGCCTACAATCCCGATCATAGGTCCACTCCGAATTCCGTTGGTTTTTATTAGTTTAGGCGAGTCTTCCTAAGGAAAGACTAAGCCGCCGCGCCCAAATTATTCCTTGGGCACGGATCCGTTACGTCCGGCCAGCACGACGCTGATCGTATAGGCTGCCTCGGGGCTGAGGCCTGCCATGATTCCCGCGGCTGCCTCCGGCTGCATGCGGGCCAGGAAACCCGCAGCAAAAGCCGGGTCCATTTCCTCGAACAATGCTGAGGCTTCCTTGGGTTTCATCTGTTCGTAAACCGTCGTCAGCCGGGACACATCTGCTTCAGTTGCCCCGTCAGCCAGCGCGAGGGTTGCGCGCAGCTTCTCTTCCGCCTGCTCCAACGCCGCCAGCTTCATATCAATCGCCTGATCAGCAATTTCCAGCGCCTTCATCCGGTCTTCGATCTCCGCCTCGCGGGCGGCCAAGACCTCTTCCCTCTGCTGAAATGCTGCCAGCATCGTCTGCAGCTCGGCCGATGTCGGCATCGCGTCGCGCTGCGGCTGCCCGTCATGCGCGGCACCTTCCTGGCCCGCCTCCTTGAGGCTCGCTACTTCACGTGCAATGGCAGGTCCGGCTTCAAGACCCAGCCGCACCACGGCAGAGCCCATCAGCAGCAGCGCCAGCATCATCAGAGTGCCGCTGCGCCGGAAGCGTTTGGTTTTCTTCGCCATCACGCCACCCGATTCTGGCTGCGGTTATGGCGCACAAACATCAAACCGGCAGACTTCGGTTCTTCCTGTGCCTCGGCAGCTGGCTGCGGGTCAGCCTCATAGGCTGCGGCCATTGCGGCGTCTTCGGCGGCGGGCTCCGCTGGCGCAGGGGCCGCAGCACCGGCCTCGGGTATGTCGTGCATCGAAGCCATCATCAGTTCCAGCCTCTGCGCCACAGATTCGGCCCGGCCGGTCAGCTGCTGCAGCGCCTTGCTGGACCCATCGGAAACCTGCTGTGCCGATTGCAGCGATTTGTTCAGGTCATCCACCTGTGCAGACAGAACGGCAACCGCTCCGCCAACACCTTTCTCCAGGTCATTGAACCGCTTCAGCCGGCGCGACAGCACCAGACAATAGAATCCGGCGCCCAACGCTCCGGCCGCAAGCAGGATATCAGCAATAATGTCCATCCTGTCCTCCTAGTTCAGTACGAAATCCATGATCAGCAGATCGCGCACCCGGCCCTGGCCGGTGGCAATATTGATCCGCCGCAGCATCTGCGCCCTCAGTTTCGGAAGAGCCATCGGATCTGACAGATCCTCCAGCTCCAATGCTCTCAGATAGCTGTTCAGGACATCGACAACCCGCGGGAGGACTCTTTCGACTTCAGCCTGGTGTGCCAGGCTGACCTCTAGTTGCGCGCGGAACCTGAGATGCTTCAAACCGCTGGCTTTGCGCAGGGTAATCAGAATCGGGTCCATTTCGATGAAGGCAAGATTGGCGATATCCATCGCCGTCTCACCTGTGTCCACGCCTTCTGGCGCCACTTCGGCCGCGTGCGCCGGTTCTGGCGCCGCTTTCTGACCAAAGGGAAGAAGGCCTGACTGTACGGCAAAGAATCCGCCGCCCGCGCCCGCCAGTGCAAGCACCACCCCAATGATCAGGGGCAATTTGCCTTTCTTGGCCGGGGCATCTGCTTCGATATCTACTGCAGCGTCTGTCATGGCTATCCCTAAAACGTCGTGCAGCTTCTTCATAACCTGCGAGGAACTAACCGAATGTTAAGGCCGATCCGTCAAAACGGTTGCATGCCGGAGAGAACGCCGGTGCGACGGAGGTTAATGTGCAGCAGATCAAGAATGTCTGGGCAGAAATGGACATGAGAAAGCGTCTGATTGCCGTGGGAGCCACGGTAATCATGATTCTCAGCGTCATCGCGATGTCCCATGTGGCAAGCAAGCCAACTATGACACTTCTCTATGCCGGGCTGGAAAGCGGCACGGCCGGGGATGTGGTGCGGGCGCTGGAACAGCGCGGCACCCAATTTGAAGTGCGCGGCGGCTCGATTTATGTGCCATCCACGCAACGCGATGAACTTCGTATGACACTGGCCAGCGAAGGCCTACCTGCCAATGGCGGTAAGGGATACGAACTCCTTGATTCGCTTAGTGGTTTCGGTACCACCTCACAAATGTTCGACGCAGCATACTGGCGTGCCAAGGAAGGCGAACTGGCCCGCACAATCGTCGCCAGCCCGCATGTGAGCCAGGCACGGGTGCATATAGCAAATACTGGGTCGAATCCGTTTCAGCGGACTGTTGAACCCACTGCTTCGGTCTCTATTGTGCCAATGGGATCCCCGATCACGCCCGCCCAGGCCAATGCGATCCGTTTCCTGGTATCATCCGCCGTTACCGGCCTGGCTGTGGATAACGTCGCGGTTATTGATGCCAATGGCGCGCTGATCGGCTCTGCCGATACAACTGCCGCAGCAGCTGCGGGCACTGACGACCGTTCGCAAACGATTCGGGAACGCGTGCTGCGGCTTGTCGAAGCCCGCGTGGGGCAGGGCAATGCCGTCGTCGAAGTGAGTGTGGAAACCATCACCGACACCGAATCGATCCGCGAGAAGCTGGTGGACCCGAAAAGCCGTGTTGCGGTCAGCACCGATGTCGAAGAGCGCGCTGATTCATCGACTAACCAGTCCGGCGAGGTCACAGTTGCGTCCAATATTCCTGACGGCGATGCAGCCTCTGGCCAAGGTTCCAAGGCAAACACCAGCGCCACCCGGGAGAGAATCAACTATGAAATCTCGGAAACTGAAAAAGAAATCCTTCGCGGCCCGGGCGCTATCAAACGCCTGACAGTTGCGGTCCTGATCAATGGCACTGCCGTTACAAACGAGGCAGGCGAAGCCGTTTTCCAGCCCCGCCCTGAAGAAGAACTGGCTGCAATGCGGGAGCTGATTTCCGCTGCGGTCGGCTTTGACGCAGACCGTGGAGACGTGATCACGCTCAAATCGATGGAATTGCCGGCAGTTGAACCGCAGGGCGTCGTGGCGACAGCTTCCTTTTTGGACAAACTGAACTTTGACGCCATGTCGCTGATTCAAATCGCGGCTCTCGCCATCGTCAGCCTGATTCTGGGCCTGTTCGTTGTGCGGCCAATCCTGTCGAACCAGGGTGGCTCGGCAACTGCGCTGCCAGCACCAGGTGGCGGGGCTGATGCGCTGCCTGGGCTTCCCGGAATGGGCGGCGACGGCTTCATGACCGCGCCTGACCTGGGTGCAGGGCTGGCTCTGGATGGCGAGATTGAAAACAACGAAACCGGACAGTTCGAGCCGCTAGGCGGCCTGCCTGAGATGGGCACCGGGGATATGATGGGCGCTATCGGCCTGCCCGCCATGGGCGGCAGCACGGGCGATCCCGTCGACCGGCTGCGCAGCCTGATCGGCGAACGTCAGGAAGAGACGGTTCAAATCCTGCGCGGCTGGCTGGAAGAGAGTAAGGAGCAGGCCTGATGACAATTGCACATTTGCTAGAAGACTTCGGTATGAAGACACCGGTGGAGCCTGCTCTGCCAGCAATTTCCGAGGAGCTCATCGAAGAACAGCGCCTGGCATCATTTGAGAACGGCTATAGTGCCGGCTGGGATGACGCGGTGACGGCCAAGGATCAGGAGAACACCCGGATCTCAGCAGAGCTTGCCAGCTCTCTTGAGGACCTGAATTTCACCTATCAGGAAGCGCAAAGCCAGCTGCTCGACTCACTGGATCCGATGTTCAAGGTTCTGACCAGTGCGGTTCTTCCGGATGCAATGGCCGCATCCTTCGGGCACCATATCGTCGACCAGCTGGCAAGCATGGCCAAGGGGCAGGCCGACCAGCCGATGCAAATCGTGGTTTCTCCAGGCGAGGGCGCTGCTGTGCGCAGTCTGCTGCCGGAGAAGTTTTCCGTGCCAGTGACAGTTCGGGAAGACAGCGTTCTGTCGCCGGGCCAAGCCTACCTGAGCGTGGGCAGCGCGGAGTGCGAAATCAACTGCGACGCCCTTCTCGAGTCCATCCAGGATTCGATCGAAGCCTTTACCTATCACGCAAATGAGGACAGCCACTATGGATGACGCGGCCGATCTGAACATGAAATCTGCCGATGCGAGCAACCCTTTCGTTTCGGTTCCAGTCGAAGTGCTCGTCTCAGTCGGCAAAGCCCGGCCATTGATCCGCGACCTGGTCAGCCTGGGTGAAAACGCCATTCTGACCTTGGACAAGAGAGTCGAAGACCCGGTGGACCTGTACGTCGGCGACCGCCTGGTTGCACGCGGCCAGCTGGAAGAACTGGAAGGCGACCAGGCAGGCCAGCTGGCCGTGCGCCTGACGGAAATTGCCGATCTGCAAAGCGGTTTGGGATGACACATACGACATTTGTGCGGGCGGCTCTGATCTCGGTGCTGCTGCTGACCCTGCCGCACACCGCCCTTGCTCAAGAATTGAGCCTCTCTCTGGCAGACGGGCAGTCGATATCCGCCCGTTCGATCCAGCTGATCCTGCTGATTACTGTGCTCAGCCTGGCCCCTGGGCTGCTGATCATGATTACCTGCTTCCCGTTCCTGGTGACGGTTCTTTCCATCCTCCGTCAGGGCATCGGGCTGCAGCAGGCGCCCCCCAATATGCTGATGATCAGCCTGGCGCTGTTTCTGACCTATTTCGTGATGGAACCGGTTTTCACAGAAGCCTGGTCCACTGGCATCAATCCGCTTCTGGAAGAGCGGCTCGAGCCCGGCGAAGCCATCACGCGCAGCTTGGAGCCGTTCCGGGCATTCATGGCCAACAGGCTGGACCCGGACACGTTTTATGCAATTGCTGATCTCAGACCCGAGACTCAGGGCCTGGACCCGGTGCCTGAGGCACCTTTGTCAGCCTTGGTGCCAAGCTTTCTGCTGTCGGAAATTGCCCGGGCCTTTCAAATCGGTTTCCTGGTGTTCCTGCCGTTCCTTGTGATTGATCTCGTCGTTGCCGCGATCCTGATGTCGATGGGGATGATGATGGTCCCTCCAGCAATCGTCTCCCTGCCCTTCAAACTGGCGTTCTTTGTTGTCGCTGATGGCTGGAGCCTGATCGCAACTGCACTGGTCCGCAGCTACTACCCCTGAACAGTTCGATCCAAGCTGAAGACGCCGGGCACATTGTGTGTCCGGCTTTTTTCTGCGGTAAAGCGATCTGCAAACAGTAGCAGAAAAGGAACCTGCTTTTGCCCGACTGCATTTGAACGCACATCCGGAAACACAGCCACAAACCCCTCTTGAAACAATACGTGCCGCTTCGGACATTCATCTTGGTTCGAAACCGCACATGTTGCCCAGCCAGGACGGCCAGTTTACGCAGCTCCCGTTGAACACACATGCCATCACAGGCAGATCCGGCTGCTAGTAAACCGATGAGAGAAAACCGGCCTTTGCTGAGCAGCTTTCTCTTCCAAAGCTGCGTCAGACGGCATCACCAGACAGCAAAATACCCGGCCCTTACAAGAAAGGCCGGGGCAAGCTTCCTAAGAAGACCAGGGTCAGCGGACCACAAACTCTGCGTGCAGCGCTCCCGCCGCCTTGAGGCTTTTTAGAATGTCGATCATGTCCCGCGGCGATACGCCCAGGGCATTCAGACCGGCGACAACTTCGGACAGCGACGTTGTTTCGGGAACTTCTGCCAGCTGAATTCCTTCCTCTTCCTCGATAGCGGCACCAGTGCGCGGCACGACAACTGTCTCACCATCAGAAAAGGGGTTGGGCTGCACAACCAGCGGCGTCTCCTCGATCCGTAAAGTCAGATTGCCTTGCGCCACGGCGACACGGGAAATCCGCACATCGCTGCCCATCACAATCGTGCCGGAGCGCTGATCGACAACGACGCGCGCCTTGCGCTGCGGCTCAACCAGGATGTTTTCGATCCGTCCCACCGCATGAGCGGTCGAGCGAGTATTGGTGCGGCGAATGTCGACTTCTACCGTGCCGGAATCGCGCATCAGAGCAACGTTGCCGCCAAATTCAGCATTAATTGCCCGCTCAATGCGGCCAGCGGTGGTGAAATCCGGTTCCCGCAGCGCCAGCCGCATGGAATTGAGCGAAGCAAGGTCAAAGTCGATTTCCCGTTCAACCCGGGCGCCCGAGGGGATTACCCCGGCAGTCGGCACCCCTTGGGTAACGACTGCGGCTTCACCTTCGGCGACTGCGCCGCCAGCCAGGATCGTTCCCTGGGAAACGGCGTAGATCTGCCCATCCGCCGCATTCAGCGGGGTCATGATCAGGGTGCCGCCCAGAAGGCTCTTGGAGTCGCCAATCGCAGACACTGTCACATCAATCGTGCTGCCGACACGCGCAAACGGCGGCAGTGTCGCAGTCACAAAGACCGCAGCAACATTCTTCGGCCGGAATTGCTCCCCGGTCACGTTGACGCCCAGACGTTCCAGGATGTTGGACATGATTTCTTCGGTGAAGGGTGAGTTGCGCAAACCGTCGCCGGTGCCATCCAGGCCAACAACCAGACCGTAGCCGACCAGGTCATTGCCGCGCACGCCATCAAATTCAACAAGATCCTTGAGCCGGATGGCATTGGCCTGGGCCACTGCAGGCAGCAGAAACAGGCATGCAATGAGAAGGCGGAGAATTCTGATCATGAGATGTACTTCAGCAGGGACAGCTGCGAGCTTCGCGCGGTGATTGTATAGATGCCTTCGAGCTGTGTCTGTGCTTCCTGCAACCGGGTGTAGGTTTCATACGGGTCGGCAGAGACCAAGTTGTTCTTGACGATGCTCAGGCTCGTTTTCGACGCTTCGTTGCGGGTGCTTATTGCATCCAGGCGGCCCTCGATGAAACCGACATCGGCTTGCACCTTGATCAGACGGTCTTCGCTTTCGGTCAGCTCGCTGCTGGCCTCGATCACCAGATCGATCTTAACATCTTCACTCAGGCCCAGGCTCGGCTCGTCTGCCAGCGCCGTGATGACATAACTCTGCAGTGTGTGTTTGAGGTTGGGATCTGTGGCCTGGATACCCAGAGAAACCTGTTCGCCCTCCCCCACAGTCACTGGCTGCAGCGCTGTTGCAGAACCATTGTACATGACGGTGTCAAAGCCTAACGGATCATCAAACCAGTCCTTGACCGCCTGAATGATGTCATTGGCTGTTGTCAGCCCCGACACTTCCGTCAGAATGGCGCTCATCAGCGTCCCGGAATTGTTGAGCGGTTTGGTATCTGTCGCTGTGCCGGCAAAGATAGTTCGGCCGCCGACAGAGGTGTTCATCATATTGATGGCGCTGGACATCCTTTGCCGGGCCTGGCTGCCAAACTGTTCAGCATTGTATTCATCCATCGCCGGAGACAGTGTCAGGATATCGTTGCGCATCGCCTGAACCTGGCCTTGAACCTTTTCAAGGCTGCCCTGGATAGTGGTGGCAAACAGTTGCACCTCGCTATTGGTGACCATGTAGCTGTCGAGCCGGTTCAAATTGCTCTCCAGATCCGCCAAATAGGTGAAGTCTCCCCCCAAGCGCTCAGTCAGATTCGAGGTTTTCCCCGTCGCGAACTCTTCGGAAAGAGTGGTGACGTTTTCCTTGAGATCCGCATTCCGGCCGCGGAGAAAGAGGTGCTGCGCCATATCGCCGTAAGAATTAATAATCATGCGTCAGATCCTCAGAAGCGTTTCCATAAGTTCATCAACAACGGAGATGACCCGGGCATTGGCGGCATAGTATTTTTCCACCAGCATCAGGTTCTGCAGCTCGGCATCGGTATCGACACCGAGCGCAAGCTCCGCCTGGCTCAGCTCATTGAAGCTGGTGGCCGCAAAGGCCGAGCCGCGTGAAGCTGTTTCATTGTCTTGCGCGAAACGCGACAACAGGTTCGCGCTTAGGGTGCTTGCTGTCAGGTCCGATGTCCCAAGACCAACCGAGGACACCGTGCGGGTGGTGTTCAGCGCGTCGGAATAGGCCTGCAGCAGGCTCGAATCGCCAGGGTCGCCCGGGGTGGCGGCATAAAGCCCGTCGCGGAACCGCCATGTCTCTGCGCTGCCCGTCAGAGACACCAGGTCGTTCAACTCGATCCGGTTGGAAATACCGACGGTGTTGGAAGGATCAAAAAAGCCGCCATCGTCGGTAAAGATACCTGCATCGGTCACCCCGATCGTGCCGTCCAAGGCCGGGTCCTGGAAGCGTTCGATCAGATCCCGTGCCATGGCATCCAGATCTTCCTGGGCTTCCACCGCGGTCACATCCCGGATTTCGAACTGCGCGGTCAAAGTGCCGCCCCGCAGCGGGCCGCCGGGGCTTGTGTCAATGACCCTTCCATCGACCTCAAGCCCGGACAGCATGCCATTGCCAAGCGTCATGTGTGGCATGATATCCCGCGACGGGTTAAAGCTCAGCTCAGACGCCTTGCCATCCAGCAGCCGCACGCCGCCCGTTGAATAGAGCGTCACCTGCCCATTGTCGCGCCGGACCACATTGACCGGAATGATCTTGTTCACCTGGTCGATCAGCTGGTCCCGCTGGTCATGCATGGAGACGGCATCCATGCCGCCAGCTTCCACAACCATGATACGCGCATTCAGCTTCTCGATTTCCTTCAGCGCCTGGTTCACGGTGTCGACCTGGCTGTTAATTGCACTGTCCGCGTTGATCCGCAGGTCCCGCAGTCCTTCCGCCGTTCGGGAAATTGAATCCGCCAGTGTCTCCGCCTTGACCGACAGATCATTAAGCCGGGGCTGCGAGTCCGGGCGGGAAACAACCTCAATCAGAGAAGATTCAAATTCCGACAGCTGGGACGCCAGCGACATCTCGTCGTCAACGGTGCCGACCAGATCTGACATCCGGCCGAAGAAATCGGCCTGAACCTTGGCCGCGCCGTATTCAGCCTCGGCCACCCTGCGGTTGGAAATCACAATCGGGTCGTTCAAGCGCTGGACATTGCCAATCCGGACCCCGGGAACGCCCGCGCCCGGGCTGTTCAGATCCAGGACCCGGCGCGTGTAGCCTGGCGTCAGAGCGTTGGCGAGGTTCTCTGAAACGATCTGCGAGGACCGGCTGGCCGCAGACAGACCGCTCATCGCGCTGTTAAGGGCGGAATAGATTGACATTTTCAGCCTGCTTTCATGAAGCCAGTGTCAGGGGGCCATCAAGCGCCTTAGCGCTTGATGTTGGTGGTTTCCTGCAGCATTTCGTCAACGGTTTGAATGACCTTAGCGTTGGACGAGTAAGCCCGCTGTGTCTTGATCATGTCGGTCAGTTCGGTCGCTACGTCGACGGCGGATTCCTCCTGGGCATACCCAAGGATTTCTCCGGTTGGGCCATTGCCTGCGTCCCACAAGTAGAACGCCCCGGAATCATCCGTCGGCTTGTAAGTTTGGGAATCCAGCGACTGCATGCCGTTCAGGTTGGACACATCCGCCAGCGGAACTTTGTAGATTACCTTGGTGTCACCGGAGTCATACTTAGCAATGACTTCCCCGGACTCGTTGATTTCGACGGACACAAAGGAGCCAACCGCGGTACCATCCTTCACGGTTGTGCCAGGAACGAACTCGTCACCCAACTGGCTCATCCCGTTCTGCTCGCCGATGACACCGATATTGATTTCAACCGGGCCGCTGGCAGTCGTGATGGTTACCGAGCCAGCCGTAGCATCATAAGCACCGCCGGTCACAGTGGCCACGCTTTGAAGCGTGCCGGCAGTGGAAGCACTGTCATCGAAGGTCAGGGTGTATTCGCCGATCACCGTCGCGCCAGTTGCCGAGTCGACGATCTGCATCGTCCATTCATTGGTGCCGGTTGTTGCAGGTGCCACTGCAACTGTCGGCGTGTAGGTGATCGACAGCTCCTCTGACCGGCCCATATTGTCAAAATACTGCACAACATGTTCCACCGGATCGCCGCTTGCGCCAGGGTCAGTTTCAGACGCCGGCAGGTTCGCGGTCAGGCTGATCTCGGTCGTGGGTTCTGCCGACAGGCGGTTCAGGTCAATGTGGATCGGTTCCAGAGAATCGCTGGTGTCGCGCGCGACGTCCGGAACGGTGCCATCAGCCAGTGCAGGGAACCCCATCAGGACCAGGCCGGACTCGGTCGAGAGATACCCGTTCGAATCAGTCCGGAAGGACCCGGTTGAGGTCAACAGCATCGTCGGGCTGCCGCCGGCTTCCACCTCAGTGATCGAGGCCACAGGCAGCATGCCGCGGCCGCGAACAGCCAGGTCGGTTGCGTTGTTGGTCGAGACCAGCGGTCCGCGCTCGTCGATCAGGCGGACGTTGGTCGTGCGCACGCCGCCCGCCGAATACGTGCCGCCGGAGCCGGACAGAACCATTGAGTGGAAGTCGGTCTGCACCCGCTTGTAGCCGCGGGTCGAGGAGTTGGCGATGTTATCGGAAATGGAAGCCAACCGGCTGGCGTTGGCGCTCAATCCTGAAACGCCCGCGTTCAGCGACGAAGAAATGGTCATAGCACGCCTTTCTGCTGCATCTAATCATTCTGGATGCAACAGCTAGCGCATGAGCGATTAACGGGCGGCTAACAGATAAAATATGACTCATCCGTCAGCCGCCGGTTCTCAAGTTTTCAGAGCTTTAGTCCCGCAAAAAGATGATTTCGACCCTGTCGTTGCGCGCCGCCATGGGGTTGCTGACCGCCAGCTTGCGGTCGGCATGGCCGGTCACGCGCTCAATCCGGGACGCCGCCAGCCCGCCTGATTCGAGAAGCTTGCGGGTTTGATCTGCCCGGTCATGGGACAGTTCCCAAACAGGATTCTTTGCCAGCACCACAGGATGCGACCGGATATGGCCGCCAACTGCGATGTGGTTGGTCACGCCGCCAGACACACGGGCAATCATTCTGACCAGATCGCGGAACAGGGCCGTCGGATCTGCGCCGCCGTCCTCGAACAGCGGTGCGTTCTCGCTGGCAAACAGTTCAATGATCAGCCCTTCGTCCGTCACCCGTGTCACGATGTGGCGCGCCATCACGGTAGACACCATGCTTTCACCGCCGCGTCCGGACAGTTCTTCCTCAATCGCGCGGAACTTGTCGTCCTCTTGTTCCCGCTTGTCGTCAGACTCAACACCGGTATCGCCCTGCGCCTTCTGAGCGTTGGCCGGATTGACGTCAGTCGCCCCGGTGCCGGACTTCGGCTGGATATCCTCGGTGAACATACTGTCCCCTTGAAATGCACCGTTTCCGCCGCCGGAAATCCGGCTGAGCGGAATCGACGGCGAGAAGTAATCCGCCAGCCCTTTTCGTTGTTTTTCCGTCGTCGCGTTCAGCAGCCACATCAGCATGAAGAAGGCCATCATCGCGGTCACGAAGTCGGCGTAGGCCACCTTCCATGCACCGCCGTGATGACCATCGCCACCACTGACTTTTTTCCTCTTGATGATAATGGGCGCCACATTGCTCTGTGCGCTCATATCCACCACCACTATTTTCACCCATCACCGGGATAGCAGGCGGCCCGTTAATCTGGACTTAACAATTAAATTTGCCGGCAGTTCATCTGACTTACACGCCAAATTCCACCTGGTCCTATTACGCCTCGCCTCAAGGACCTGTTCCTACTGGGCAGGCCTAAAACCTGTATCTTAAAAACCTCTTATCTCGACATCGAGAAATTTTATCGAAGGTTGATCAAGAGCAATATCCGGCGCCGCCCACGGACCTAAAGTCCGGGCAACACAGCAAATGAGACACCGAAAGGAGAATATCATGCTGACCCGCAGAGCCGCACTGATGGGGGCAGCCGGCGTAGCAGCGCTGCCTGTACTTGCCAAAGCCGCCAAGGCCGAAAGCACCACAGTTCACGAGGCCGCCGCGCCTGTGGACCTGTCCAGCCTGCAGCGCATCAAGCGCGAGCTGGTCGCACCGCCCTTCGTTCATGAGCACGAGCAGGTTGCACCGGGCGAACCCCGGATCGTCGAATTCGAGATGAAGATCGTCGAGAAAGAGATCGAGGTCGACCAGGGCGCTTACCTGCAGGGCATGACCTTTGACGGCTCCATTCCGGGTCCAATGATGGTGGTGCATGAGGGCGACTATGTCGAACTCACCCTGATCAACCCGCCGGAGAACATGTTGCAGCACAACATCGACTTCCACGCTGCAACCGGCGCTTTGGGCGGCGGCGCGCTGACGCTGGTGAACCCAGGCGAAAAGACCGTGCTGCGTTTCAAGGCCACCCGTCCCGGCACCTTTGTCTATCACTGCGCACCGGGCGGTCCCATGATCCCTTGGCATGTCGCCTCGGGCATGGCCGGCACCATCATGGTCCTGCCGCGCGAAGGGCTGTCTGACCACAACGGCAATCCGGTAAAATACGACCGCGTCTACTACATCGGCGAAAACGAGTTCTACATTCCGAAGGACGAAAACGGCGATTACATCCGCTATGAGGACGTCGGCGAAAGCTACCCGGATACTCTGGAAGTCATGAACGGGCTGATCCCCAGCCATGTGGTTTTCAACGGCGCAGTGGGTGCTCTCACTGGCGAAAACGCCATGAAGGCGAAGCAGGGCGAGAAAGTGCTGTTCGTGCACAGCCAGGCCAACCGCGACAGCCGCCCGCACCTGATCGGCGGCCACGGCGACCTGGTCTGGGAAGCTGGCAAGTTCAACAACGTGCCGGACCGCGACCTTGAAACCTGGTTCATCCGCGGCGGCTCTGCCGGGGCGGCACTCTATGAGTTCCTGCAGCCGGGCGTCTATGCCTATGTGAACCACAACCTGATCGAGGCTGTGAACCTGGGTGCAACCGCACATGTGGTGGTCGAAGGCGAATGGAACAACGACCTGATGGAACAGGTGGTCGCCCCGACTGAATACTCCGGCTCCTGATCTTCGGCTGGATCTGAAACTGGACCGGGCGGCTGCATTTCGCGGCCGCCCGTTTTTGCTTGAAGGGGCGCTGACATGAAATCTGAGCTGATTGCCGCCGGATTGGCCGCCGCCATTGGCGTTCCCGGCCTTTGGTTTTCAACAGCCAAGGATCCAGCCCCGCTGGCCGAAACTGTTTTGATTGCGGCAGACACCATCGCCTACCGTCCAATCGGGAATTTTCACAAAAACGGCAAAAGCGTGGTGCCGCCGGAACAGCAGCGCCACGTGGCCGCCTTTGAAATCATGAAGGACCAGGTTTCCGCCGGCGAATACGCCGCCTGCGTTGCGGCTGGCGGCTGCAAGGAGGCAGACAGAGCGCCGGAGGACGGCGGACAGGCGCAGACACATGTCAGCTGGCACGACGCAACCGCCTATGCCCAGTGGTACTCCAAGGAAACCGGCCAGCGCTGGCGACTGCCGGACGAAGCTGAATGGCAGCTGGCAGCAGCCGAGATTTTCGGTGACGAAGCCGTGGAATCGGATGACGGGGACCCCGCTCAGCGATGGCTGCGCCAATATGCGCGCGGGGTGACCCTGCGCGGGCTGCCGGGGCCTGCGCAAAATCCCAAAAGTGAACCCGGCGCCAATAGCAACGGCCTCACCGGTCTTGGCGGCAACATCTGGGAATGGACCGACGGCTGCATGCAAAATGGCGAAGTGAACAAGGATGGCAGCCTAGCGCTTGGCGATCCTTATTGCAGCGCCCGCATCACCGGCGGCCGCCACAGGGCGGTGGTGATTGACTTCATCCGCGATGCAAGTGTCGGCGGCTGCGCTGTCGGTCTGCCGCCGGATTACCTCGGCTTCCGCCTGGTGAAAGCCCCTTGAGCAGTCAGCACGCCCGCTCCTGGCTAAACTGAAATGGGCCTCCAGCAGGAGACCCGTAAACACGCAGGACAGCGTCGAAAACGGATCAGGACGCGCGGCTGTAGCGGACGCCTTCAGGCACATGGGCATCAAAGCAGCTTGCAATTATCCGGGTCAGCGGCCGGCCCTCGGGCAGAATTTCCAGGATTTCCGCGTCCAAGCGCACAAATTCGCCAAACCGGGCTGCAATCCGGGCCAGATCCGCATCCAGACGTCCCGCCAGTCCTCCAAAGCGCTGGCGCAGCTCGGCCCGGTCCAGCCGGAACTCGCACATCAGCATCTCAATGGCACGGCCCCGCAGCAGATCTTCCTGGGTCATCACATGCCCGCGTGACCCCGTCAGCTGCCCGGCCTCAACCCGCTGAACATAGGCAGGTGTTGCGGCAGCGTTTTGGATGTAGCCACCGGCAAAGCGGGAAATCGACGACGCACCGAAACCGATGAGGGTCGGGCAGGTGTCATCTGTATACCCTTGGAAATTCCGGCGCAGGTGACCAGTACGGGCCGCTGTCTCCAGCCCGTCGCCGGGTTTGGCAAAATGGTCGATACCGATTGCGGCGAACCCCGCCTCGGCGAACGTCTCCGCCGCCAGCGTCGCCAGATGGTAACGGGCGAGGTCGTCCGGCAGCGTCTCTTCCTTGATCAGCTTTTGCCGCTTGGCCACCCAGGGGACATGCGCGTAGCCGAACAATGCCAGCCGGTCAGGGTCCAGGCTCAGAACCTTCTCCACCGTATCCGTCATCCGCGCCTGTGATTGGTGCGGCAAGCCATAGACCAGATCGGCATTCAGAGAATTAATCCCCGCCGCACGCAAATCCTCGACACAGGACTTCGTCACCTCAAACGGTTGTTCCCGGCCTATCGCCTGCTGCACAAGCGGGTCGAAATCCTGAATACCGATACTGGCCCGGTTCATGCCTTCTGCCGCCAGTGCGGCAATCTTGTCCCGGTCCACCATGGTCGGATCGATTTCCACCGAGAACTCCCAGTCCTCCGTATGCGGAAAAACCGTCTTCACTGCCTGCGCCAGCCGGTGAATCAGATGCGGCGGCAGGATGGTCGGAGTTCCCCCGCCCCAATGCATCCGCCCCATCCGCAAGCCCTTCGGCAACAGCGGCGCCACCAGTTTCAGCTCCTGCTCCAGCGTGCCGATATAGCTTTCCACCGGGTTCAGCGTCTGGGTGCCTTGCGTGCGGCAGGCGCAGAACCAGCACAGCCGCTCGCAAAACGGAATGTGCAGGTACACTGAAACCGGCACCTGCGGATCCAGCGCCATAAGTTCGCGGGCCTGCTCAGCGGCGCCAACGGCTGCGGAAAACACCGGCGCGGTCGGATAGGAGGTGTAGCGGGGCACCCGGCTGTCAAACAGCCCAAGGGCTTGGAGGCGGTCAATCTGTATCATGACTTTGCTATGCCCCTTTTCTGAATCCTCCACTTTGCGCAGGATCAAACCAGCGGCCGGATTCCGTCTTGGACGCAGCCCAAAACACTCTACTCAAGGCACTGGATTCAAATGAGAAAACAATCCTAAGCCCAATAATGAGAAAATTGTGCTGCAAGGCGAATTTTCCGTTTGACGCTGCCTGCGACTCCGCTTATACGCCGGTTTCACGACACCTGCCCAGGTGGCGGAATTGGTAGACGCGCTAGCTTCAGGTGCTAGTGTCCGTATGGACGTGGAGGTTCGAGTCCTCTCCTGGGCACCATCCCCCAAAACATTCTGAATCTTGACTGCATGGATCGCGGCTGTTCCGGTCTGGTCATGTGCTGTGCAGACATAAAAAAAAGAACGGCAGGGCGCGCCTGCCGTTTCTTCCTGTATAGCCGTTTGAATGGAAACCGGCTTCAGTTCACTGGTTTAACGGTTTCCTGAGTCTCGCTCTCTGCATCCTCTGCAGCCTCGAGAATTTCTGCATCCTCAACCGGTTCCGCGCTCTTGGCCTCAAGCGCGCCGGTGATCAGCGGCAGCATGTGGGCGGCTGCGACGCTGGCCACCTCCGGCGTCTCCGGGCGCTTCCAGGACAGGGTGTCAAAGCTGGAGCAATGCTCGCAGACCGGCGCCCATTCCGCGTGGATATGGTTGCAGCTGTCGCAGACCCACTGGGGCCCGCGCGGCGCGGTCAGCGCCTTGGCCAGCCAGCCCTGCACCACCTTGTCGCTGGCGCCTTCGCCGCGTTCAATCGCCGCCATCAGCGTCAGCGCGCGGGCATCAGGCGCCCGTTTTGCCAGGTCATTCAGCCAGCGGCGGGCTTCAGGGAAATCCTCCGCCACGATGTTCAGCTCCGCCATCACCAGACGGGTCTCGTCGTTCAGCGGCTTGATGCGCGCCAGCTGGTCAAACCGTTTGACGCGCTCAGCGGCGGTTTCCTCCGGTTCGATTGCGGCAAAGGCATGCGCCAGATCCGGGTGCGGCTGGCTTTCCCAGGCTTTCTTCAGCAGCCGCACAGCGGGGCGTTTCTTGCCCTTGGCGATATAGGCGCGGGCCGCCATGGCAGCCGCCGGGACCAGATCCGGCGACAGGCGGTTGGCCTCAATCGCCTGTTCCTGCTGCTCAACCGTTGCGCCCTCGTCCAGAACCCCCTTGGAGGCCGACAAAGCCAGAACCGCATCGCGGCGCTTGTACACATCGCGCGGCAAAGTGCCGGTCTTGAGCTTGGTTGACAGTGTCTTGCGCGCACCGGCCCAATCTTCCGCCTGCGCCTGCAGGCGCAGCAGCGTGTCCTGCACTTCCTCATGCTTGGGGCGCAGCGCCAGCGCCTTTTCGGCCAGCTGGCGGGCAGTATCCGTGTCGCCCTCCGAGAGCTTCTGCTTCATGATCCCGCGCACGCCGACAAAGCGGGTCGGCTGGTTCGACAGAAGCCGCTTATACGCCTCCGCAGCCTTGTGGGTATCGCCGCTCATCTCTGCCGCCTGGGCCACCAGCAAATCGGTCAGTTCCGGCTTCTGCAGATACTTCTCCGCCCGTGCCGCCTTGGCCAGTGCCAAGCGCCCTTCGCCAGAGGCCAGCGCCATCAGTCCGTCAGACAGCGCCTGATAGCCTTTTTGTTCGCGGCCTTTGTCCCAATACCGTGACAGCGCGGTTTCATCGCCATTCAGGAAGCGCAGCGTCGCAACCAGCAGCGACAGCAGTTTCAGGAACAGCCAGAGGCCAACAACCAGCACGCCCAGCGCAATGACGGACTGCAGCGCGCCAAGAGTGTATTCCGTGCCGGCAACGGTGATCTGCACCCCGCCTGCTGTTTCCATCAGCAGGCCTGCGCCAAAGGCCAGAACCGCGACGATTGCGACAAATACGAGGATCTTCAACAACGACCAGAGCATGGCGGCTTCCTTATTTGGCTTGCAGGCTTTGGGCCAGTTCAGCAGCTGCTGTGACAGCAGCCGCCCGCGCATTTGCCGCGGCTTCCCAATTGGACAGGGCGGCACGGGCCGTTTGGGGCAATACAGTGAGTTCGTTCAGCGCATCCTGCAGCTTGCCTGCTGCCACAGCAGCCTCCGCACGGGACAGGACCGCATCCGGGCCATCCCCCTCCTGCGGGGTGACCGAGCGCGCGCCCAGATGCCGGTTCACGTAATCCAGCAAGCCGCCGCTTCCCTTTGTCTCCTCACGTGCCGCGGCCAGCGCATCCCGGGCCGCCGGGGCAAAGCTGTCACGCAAGGAGGAAATGGTGGCGACACCACTGTCAGCCGGACCGGACAGGGCCGCGGGCACGTCCACGCCAAGATTGGAAAGCTCCTGCACATTGGCGGCATAGCTGTTGCCGCTGTCCAGTGCGGAGCGCAGCTGCGCCAGCTGTGTTTGGGCGCTGGCGATCCGCGCAGCCTCGGCGCTGGCGGCATCCATTGCCTGGGCCTCGGCCAGCATCTGTTCAACTTCAGAGCGCTGCGCGGCAAGGCTGTCCTGCAGTTTGGCCAGCTCGGTTTCAAACGCGGCCACAGCCTCAGGCGAGGTGCCTTCCGGCGGCCGGGTTTCCAGTGCAGACATCCGGGCGGCCAGTGCGTCCAGGTCCGCCCGCAAGCCCGCATCCGGGACAGGTGCGTTTTTCAGCGGTTCAATGTCAGCCGTCAGGGCATCAATGCGGGACGCAAGCGGCGCAAGGTCAGGAGCCTGATTGGCCTCAACCTGCTGTTTCATGGCGGCAAGGGCTGTCTCCAGCTCTGCCTGGCCGGTCTCTAGCGCGGTTAGTTCAACCCCGCCGCGCATAGACGCAGGCAATAGACTGTCGAGCCAGCCGCCCTGACCGGCCGCAAAGCCGATAACGGCCGCCACTGCACCGCCCAGAACCGCAGATCCGAAGCCGCCGCGCTTTTCCACAACCCGTTCGATTTCGCGGGGCGCCTCAGCCGCGGCAAGCGGCTCAACCGAAGCCTCTTCCCGCTCTGCAGTGGTATCCTGCTCAAAGGAAACCGTCTCGGTCTCGGTCTCGGTCTCGGTCTCGGTCTCGGAAACCGGGGAGTCTACATCCTCAGGGGTGTCAACGGACTCTGCACCGGTTTCGTGCGCAGCGTCCTGTTCAGAAATTTCTGCAGCATCTTCAGCCGGCTTGGTTTCACCGGGGCCGGGCTCAATCACGTCTTCCGGATTTTTCTTGTCAGCCACGCCGGCCTCCCCCTCGATTCCTAAAATACATTCTTGCGAACACGCTGGACCCTACTCCGCGCGCCCCCTGCCCTCAAGCCGGGACAGCTGCGCTGCGGCATCAACGACAGCCGCCGCCATGGCAGGTGCATCCGGGGCTTTACTTACGCTGAAAGCCTTGTAATTCAAGCCTTTCAGAGGCTCAGAAACGGTTTGGCTCAGCGCAATCAGATGCAAATGCGACGCGTCCCCGCACAGATTGGCAAAATGGCGCGCGGTCCTGGGTGAGAATAGCGGCACGATCACATCTTTTTGCGCAGCAAGCGCAGCTTTCGCCTCCTCCGTCAGCGGCAAAAGCACCTGATCATACACGATTTGCTCCCCGCAAGGGAGGCCGCCATCCGTCAGAAGCTGCGCAATTGCGCCCCGCGCATGGGCGCCGCGCAAATGCAATAGAGGTGCCTCGGGGCGCTTTTGCAGCAGGGCAGCCGTCAGCTCTTCGGCGCATTGCCCCAGAAACTCAGCCTGCCAGCCCAGTTCTGCGGCGGTCTGCGCCGTGCGTTCCCCAACACAATAGGCAGGCAGCCGCACTGTAGTTTCACGTGAAGCGGCCTCAACGCCGTTGGCAGAGGTGAAGATCACCCCTTTTACACCTTGCGTTCTGACCGGTGCCTGAACCGGCTGAATCTCCATCAGCGGAGTATAGATCACATGCAGCCCGGCAAGCGCTTCGGCTGGCAGGCTGGCGGCAAACCGCTTTGCCGCTGCCAGCGGGCGTGTCATCAGCAATGGCACCATCCAAAGGCTCCCGGGATTGTTTGCACCCCGCTTCGGTGGTAGCCCCGGCAGCAGTTTGATGCAACGGTAAGGCCATGACAAAGACCCTGACAATTCTGGGGCTGGAGAGCAGCTGTGACGACACTGCCGCCGCCGTGGTGCGGCAGGCTGAGGGTGAGCAGCCCGAGGTTCTGTCCTCGATCGTGTTCGGACAGACTGAGCTGCACAGTGCTTTTGGCGGCGTGGTGCCGGAGATTGCCGCCCGCGCCCACGCTGAAAAGCTGGACATCTGCGTCCGCGATGCACTGGCAGAAGCCGGGCTGCGCCTGAACGAAATGGATGCGGTGGCCGTCACCGCCGGCCCCGGGCTGATCGGCGGCGTGATGTCCGGTGTGATGTGCGCCAAGGGGATTGCCGCCGCGACCGGCCTGCCGCTGGTCGGGGTAAACCATCTGGCGGGACACGCGCTGACACCGCGGCTGACGGATGGGGTTGCCTATCCGTACCTGATGCTGCTGGTTTCCGGCGGCCACTGCCAGTACCTGCTGGTGCGCGGGCCGGAGGATTTCACTCGTTTGGGCGGCACTATTGACGACGCTCCGGGCGAGGCCTTTGACAAGACTGCCCGGCTGCTGGGGCTGCCGCAACCGGGCGGTCCGTCAGTGCAGGCTGAAGCGGAAAAGGGTAGTCCCAAGCGGTTCCGCTTTCCGCGGCCCTTGCTCGACCGGCCGGACTGCAACCTGTCATTCTCGGGGCTGAAGACCGCGCTGATGCGGATGCGCGATCAGATCGTTGCGGATAAAGGCGGCCTGACCCGTCAGGACCGCGCCGACCTATGCGCCGGGTTTCAGGCTGCTGTGGTTGATACTCTGGCGGAGAAAACCCGCCGCGCAATCCGTCTGTATCTCGAAGAGCAACCAATGCAGCCAACCATTGCCGTGGCTGGCGGAGTAGCAGCAAATACCGCCATCCGGGCAGCGTTAGAGACAGTTTGTGCAGAGGCAGGCACCGCCTTTACCGCCCCGCCGCTGCGGCTATGCACCGACAATGCAGCAATGATCGCCTATGCGGGCCTTGAGCGGTTCAAAGCGGGCGCGCGCGACGGGCTGGACCTGACCGCCCGGCCCCGCTGGCCGCTGGATAAAAGCAGCCCGGCGCTGATCGGATCCGGCCGCAAAGGAGCCAAAGCATGAGCATTTCTGTATTGGGCTCGGGCGCCTTTGGCACCGCCCTGGCAATCTCGCTGGCCGGCAACGGCCCCGTGACCCTTTGGGCGCGCAACGCGGTGAAGGCCCAGGCGATGCAGGACAGCCGCCGCAACGGGACCCGCCTGCCTGGTGTGGCACTGCCGGAAAGCCTCTCCGTCACGGCGGATATTGCCACGGCGAGCCAGTCCGGCGTCCTGCTCCTGGCGGTGCCGATGCAGACGCTGCGCATTGTGCTGGAGGAGTACGGCGCGCAGCTGGCAGGAAAGACACTTGTCGCCTGCTGCAAGGGCATTGAACTGGAGACCGGGCTAGGCCCTGTTGCCGTCATCCGCGAAGTTCTGCCGGATGCGCAGGCCGCGCTGCTGACCGGGCCAAGTTTTGCCGCTGACATCGCCCGTGGACTGCCAACCGCGCTGACGCTGGCCTGCGGTGATGTGGAGCTGTGCAAGTCCCTTCAGGAACAGCTGACCACAGCCAATCTGCGCCTGTATCGAACCACAGACACCATCGGCGCGGAAATCGGCGGCGCGCTGAAGAATGTGATGGCGATTGCCTGCGGTGCGGTCATCGGCGCCGGGCTGGGTGACAGCGCCCGTGCGGCGCTGATGACCCGCGGTTATGCGGAGATGCAGCGCATGGCGCTGGCAAGCGGTGCCAAGGCGGAAACCCTGGCCGGGCTTTCAGGCTTTGGCGACCTCGCGCTGACCTGCACTTCTGACTTGTCCCGCAACTACCGGTTGGGCCTGTCCATAGGCCGCGGCGAGGAGTTCGACCCCAGTATCACGGTGGAAGGCGCCGCCACAGCGCGGGCCGTCGCGGAGCAGGCCCAGCGGATGGTTTTGGATATGCCGGTCACGCTCACGGTAACCAATTTAGTAGATCAGCGCTTGACGATCAGCGAGGCAGCGGCACATTTGCTTAAAAGACCATTAAAAGAGGAATAAAATGCTCATCGCATTGATCGCCCGCGACAAACCCGGCCATCTGCAAACCCGGCTGGACAACCGAGACGCCCATCTGGCCTATATCAACGACACTGGCGCGGTAGCGCAGGCAGGACCGCTCTTGGATCAGGAAGGCAATATGGCTGGTTCCCTGGTAATCCTGGATGTAGAGGACATGGCAGCCGGCGAGGTATGGGCAGCGAACGACCCTTACAACAAAGCAGGCCTGTTCGAAGCAGTAGAATTGATCACCTGGAAAAAAGTTATCGGCTGATGCGGTATTGGCTGTTCAAATCCGAACCCTCCACCTGGAGCTGGGATAACCAGGTCGCCAAGAGCGATGAAGGCGAGGAATGGGATGGCGTTCGGAACTACCAGGCGCGTAACTTCATGCGCGAAATGAAAATCGGCGACCGAGGCTTTTTCTATCATTCGCAGAAAGAGAAATCCGTGGTCGGCATTGTCGAGGTCTGCGCCGAGGCGCATCCCGACAGCACCACCGAGGACGGCCGCTGGGAGTGCGTGGACATCAAGGCGGTGCGATCCTTTGCAAAACCGGTCAGCCTGGACCAGATCAAGGCCGACCCGCGGCTGGAAGACATGGTGCTGGTGAAAAACTCCCGCCTGTCTGTGCAGCCGGTGAGCGAAGCCGAATGGGCCGCCATCTGCGCTCTGGGGGAGACAGATCCCGGCTGATCTGACACTCTGCTCTCAAGTGGGTGAAACCATTGAGGAGAGCATCATGGGATATATCAGCGTGATTGCCGCGGCTGCGGCTGCCTTTGCCTTGGGAGCCGCGTATTACGGTGCCCTGGCGAAACCCTGGATTGAGGCTTCGGGAGTCGAGTGCGACGAGACCGGAAAGCCGAAGGGCGGGCAAAGCCCGATGATCTTTGCCATGGCTTTTGTCCTGCAATTGATCGTCGCCGGCATGATGCGCCATGTGTTCAGCCTGTCAGGCATCGAAACCATAGGGGCGGGTCTGGTTGGCGGCGCCGGTATCGGCTTGTTTTTCATCAGCCCCTGGATTGCGCTCAACAACATGTACGGAATGCGGCCGGTGAAACTGACGCTGATCGATGGCGGATATGCGACGCTGGCCTGCGCGGCCGCCGGGCTTGTGCTGGTGCTGTTCTAAGCCGTCACGAACCTGAAATGAAAAAGGGAAGGACCTGAGGACAATCAGGACCTTCCCTTCCACCCCGCGTGCTCCACTATCCACCACACGCGTATGAAAATCTGGTTCCTGGCCGTCCTGGCCGGTTACTTAGGTATAGGCCGCCCAGCGCCGATTCCGCAAAACAATAACCCGGACAATGCGAGCTAAATCAGAAGTGACGGGAAGCAACCGGGAGGGTTTCATCTTCAGGTTTTACCGTCCGCACTTGTCCCGCCCCCTGTTTCGCAATACCCGCCGCCATCTGGCGCCAGTGCGGATGCCTTTCCGGAACCGGGACCTATATCGAGGCCTGCGTAGTAGAAATATGGAGGAGATATGCCATGCAAAAGTTTCTCATCGAACGGGACATCCCAAAGGTCGGCAGCATGAGCGGTGAAGAACTAAGCGGCGCGGCGCGCACCTCCAATGATGCACTGGCCAAACTGGCCCCCCGGGTCCAATGGCAGCACTCCTATGTTGCCGGCGATAAAACTTTCTGCATTTATCTGGCCGACTCCGAAGACGCGATACACGAGCATTCGAAACTGAGCGGCTTTCCGGCCAGCAAAATCACCAGAATCGAAACTGTCATCGACCCCACTACCGGCAATTAGCATCATGCAAAGAAAAGCGCCGCCGGATTTCCCCGGCGGCGCTGTTTTGTGTTCTGCTGCTCCCGCTTAGTAGCGGTAGTGCTCCGGCTTGAACGGGCCTTCCGGCTTGACGCCGATATAGGCGGCCTGCTCAGAGCTCAGCTGGGTCAGCTTGACGCCGATGCGGCCCAGATGCAGGCGGGCGACTTTCTCGTCCAGGTGCTTGGGCAGGATGTAGACGTCGTTTTCGTAGTTGTCGCCGCGGGTCCACAGCTCGATCTGGGCCAGCACCTGGTTGGTGAAGGAGGCCGACATCACGAACGACGGGTGGCCGGTGGCGTTGCCGAGGTTCAGCAGGCGGCCTTCGGACAGCAGGATGATGCGGTTGCCCGAGGGCATCTCGATCATATCCACCTGGTCCTTAATGTTGGTCCACTTGTGGTTCTTCAGCGCGGCGACCTGAATTTCATTGTCGAAGTGGCCGATGTTACCGACAATCGCCATGTCCTTCATCTCGCGCATGTGCTCGATGCGGATCACGTCCTTGTTGCCGGTGGTGGTGATGAAGATGTCGGCGGAACCGACTTCCTCTTCCAGCAGCACCACTTCAAATCCATCCATGGCTGCCTGCAGGGCGCAGATCGGGTCGGCTTCAGTGACTTTCACCCGGGCGCCGGCGCCGCGCAGGGAGGCTGCGGAGCCTTTGCCCACATCGCCGTAACCGCAAACCACGGCAACCTTGCCAGCCATCATGGTGTCGGTAGCGCGGCGGATGCCGTCGACCAGCGATTCCTTGCAGCCGTATTTGTTGTCGAACTTCGACTTGGTGACCGAGTCGTTCACGTTGATCGCCGGGAACGGCAGCTGGCCGTTCTTCTGCAGCTCGTACAGTCGGTGGACGCCGGTGGTGGTTTCCTCGGACACGCCCAGGATCGCGTTGCGGGTCTTGGTGAACCAGCCCGGGGAGGCCTCCATGCGTTTCTGGATCTGCGCCTTGATGACCGCTTCCTCTTCGGACTGCGGCACCGGGATGATGTCTTCGCCTGCTTCGGCGCGGGCGCCCAGCAGCACATAGAGGGTGGCGTCGCCGCCATCGTCCAGGATCAAGTTGGCACCTTCGGGGAACATGAAGGATTTGTCGAGATAGTCCCAATGCTCTTCAAGGGTCTGGCCCTTGATCGCGAAGACAGGAATGCCGGCTTCGGCAATCGCCGCGGCGGCATGATCCTGGGTCGAGAAGATGTTGCAGGAGGCCCAGCGCACATCCGCGCCCAGCGCCACCAGCGTTTCGATCAGCACAGCGGTCTGAATGGTCATATGCAGCGAGCCGACGATGCGGGCGCCCTTCAGCGGCTTGCTTGCGCCGTATTCTTCGCGCAGCGCCATCAGGCCCGGCATTTCGGTTTCAGCGATGTCCAGCTCTTTGCGGCCAAAGCCTGCCAGCGCGATGTCTTTGACGATATAATCCCCGGCCATAGTCTGCTCCATTCCGGTTGCGAGTACACTTGGTGCAGGGCCTAGCACTGCAATAGTTGATATTCAACGAAGATACCCGCTGCCGGAGCCGCTGGCTCAGGCTTTTCGTCATGTGTCAGGCAGGTGGGGAAGCCTGTCAGGCAGCCAAAGTCAGCTTGGCGTGCCCAAGTCCGGGGCTTTTTCCGCAATGTGGAAAAAAGAGGATCCGGTTGCGACAACGCAGCTGATCCCGTTTGCATGTGTAACGAGAACCGTAAAGGTGCCGGTTTCATCCGACGACCAAACTTCAATCACTGTCGCTTCGGGGCGGCTTTTCTGCAGTCCGCCGGCGGTCAACCGTTCGGAGTATCCGCTTTCCAGTTTTTGCGTCATGACCTCTCGGTCACCGCAACTGGCGGCCAAGGCTGGCGGCGCTGTCGCTGCCATGCCAAACAACAGGGAAAGACCTAGTAAACGCTTGAACATGACAAACTCCTTTCTGTTGCGTGTCACGTCGCAGAAGGGGTTTGCCGCAGGGTGGGGGCGGTGCCCCTTGTCTCAATAATATTGGGTCTGAATGCACCTTTTTCAAACTCACGCCGCATAAACTGCCCGTTTTCATACGTGTTCGCGCAAACACGTAAACGATGGCAGGCATTGTCCGAGACTGCCCCAGAAGGTAGTCAAAGAACTGAGTGCAGCGACAGGAAACCCCATGCCCGCCAAACCCGCCCGCGCCTGGCAGCGTATGCTGTCCGGCCGCCGTCTGGACCTGCTGGATCCGACACCCGTGGATATCGAGATCGAGGATATCGCCCACGGGCTGGCCTTTGTGGCGCGCTGGAACGGCCAGACGATGGGGGACTTTGCCTACTCAGTCGCAGAGCATTCATTGCTGGTCGAGGACATCTTTACCCGTTTGCAGCCCAAGGCGCCGGTCAAATGGCGGCTGGCGGCGCTGTTGCACGATGCGCCGGAATATGTGATCGGCGACATGATCTCTCCGGTGAAAGCGGCCGTAGGGCCGGACTACGGGGAGCTTGATCAGCGGCTGACGGCAGCCATTCACTTGCGGTTCGGGCTGCCGGCGGCGCTGCCCAAGGCGGTCAAGGCGCTGATCAAGCGGGCGGACAAGGTCAGCGCCTGGATGGAAGCGGTGCAGATCGCGGGGTTTTCTGAAGCCGAAGCCAGCAAGTTCTTTGGCCGCCCGAATGCGGACATTGCCGAGGGCCTGCACATCCGGCTGCGTCCGCCGGTCGAGGTGCGGCAGGATTTCATTGCCCGGCACCTAGCACTATTGCAGCAGATGTGAATGAAACGGGTTGTACCCAGCCAGGGCCGCTGCCCTGCCGGTGGTTCCAATCGGTAACCTGCTGCCTGTCCTGCATTTAAAGAATAGCAAAGTAAGGATGGCGGCGCCGCCATGGGGCGGAGGCGGGACGGGAGAGTTACTCCCGCACGCGAAACGTCGTCTGTGCGTGCCCGTGCCAATGGGCCCTGTTCCAAAGTGCCGGGGGTGTCAGGCCCGGCGGTGACCGCGATCGATTGGAACTATGCCGCAGGCCGCTTAAGATCCCGTGAGACCAGCGTGCGCCGGGTGCGCAACACCCTGCGGGTGAGGGGCGTAGCCCGTTTTTGGAGAGGAAGGCTCAGCGCGGGCTGCGCTTGGCCAGGATCCGCTGCAGGGTGCGGCGGTGCATATTCAGCCGGCGGGCGGTTTCCGAGACATTGCGGTCGCAGAGCTCATAGATCCGCTGGATGTGTTCCCAGCGCACCCGGTCGGCGCTCATCGGGTTTTCCGGCGGCGGCGGCAGCTCATCTCCGGTGGACAGCAGCGCGTTCATGATGTCTGTGGCATCGGCCGGCTTGGACAGGTAATCGGTCGCGCCGATCTTGACCGCTGCCACTGCGGTGGCGATGGCGCCATAGCCGGTCAGAACCACAACCCGGCTGTCGGGGCGTTTCTCGCGCAGTACCTCAACCACATCCAGGCCATTGCCGTCCTCCAGCCGCAGATCAACCACGGCATAGGCCGGCGGGCGGGCGGTAGCGATGGCGCTGCCTGCGGCAACAGATCCCGCGGTCTCTACCTCGAAGCCGCGTTTCTCCATTGCCTTGGCCAAGCGCCGCAGGAACGGCTCGTCATCATCCACGAGCAGCAGTGTCTTGTCAGGTCCAATGTCCTGCAGAGCAGTTTCGGCCATGCCCGGTCCTCCGCGCGGTTTTATCTATTGGCGCAAGAATATGTCCGTGCAGGGGAAAAGGTCAAACAGCTATCCTGCTTCAGATTTTCCCGACAAAGCAGGCTGTCTTGTCGGCCATCTGCTCCGCCGTTTCATCGCGTCGGAAGAACTCAACAAAACCTTCCTCGGGCAGGACCAGGTAGGACATGGTTGTGTGGTCGACGAGGTAATAATCCTCATCCCCTTCGTTCTTCTTGAAGTAGGTCTTGTAGGCCTTGCTGGCCGCCTTCACCTGCTCCAGCGAACCTGTCAACCCGATCATCTTCTCGTGCAGGTTGGCAGCGAAATCACCAACGGCTTCAGGGGTATCGCGGTCCGGGTCGATGGAAATGAACACTGGTGTCGCACTAATGCCGCGCTTCGCCAGAACGTCGATGGCGTCTGCATTGCGGGCGGCGTCCATCGGGCAGACATCGGGACAGAA